>NZ_JBIRUL010000022.1:0-123268 GCF_044335095.1 Streptomyces sp. NPDC020597
GCTGCACACCTACAATCACCACCGCGGACACACCGCGCTGAAGGGCCAACCACCCGCCAGCCGCGTCCCCAACCTCTCAGGGCAATACACCTAGGTCCGGCAGCCCCGTGTTCAGCCGCCCGAGGTGTCGAGTTCCGCTTCCTCGCCGATGCCCGCGCAGTCGTACGGGTCCTTCAGCCAGCCATCGGGGAGGACGACCCTGTTGTTGCCGGAGGTGCGGCCGCGGGGCCCGTCGGCTCCGGCCGGCCAGGGCTGGTCGAGGTCCAGTTCGTCGAGCCCGGCGCGCAGTTCGGCGAGGGAGGACGTGATCGCGAGGCGTTTGCGCATCTCGCTGCCGACCGCGAAGCCCTTGAGGTACCAGGCGACGTGCTTGCGGAAGTCGACGACGCCTTTGGACTCGTCGCCGATCCACTCGCCGAGGAGGGTCGCGTGGCGGACCATGACGTCGGCGACCTCGCGCAGCGACGGCTCGGCGATGTCGCCGGTGCGGCCCTCGAAGGCGGCCACGAGGTCTGCGAACAGCCAGGGCCGGCCCAGGCAGCCGCGTCCGACGACGACTCCGTCGCACCCGGTCTCGCGCACCATGCGCAGCGCGTCCTGCGCCGACCAGATGTCGCCGTTGCCGAGGACGGGGATCTCCGGGACGTGCTCCTTCAGGCGGGCGATCGCCTCCCAGTCCGCCGTGCCGCCGTAGTGCTGGGCGGCCGTGCGGCCGTGCAGGGCGATGGACGTCACGCCCTCCTCGACGGCGATGCGGCCCGCGTCGAGGTAGGTGATGTGGTCGTCGTCGATGCCCTTGCGCATCTTCATGGTGACGGGCAGGTCGCCGGCGCCGCTGACGGCCTCGCGCAGGATCGCGCGCAGCAGGTGGCGCTTGTACGGCAGCGCGGAACCGCCGCCCTTGCGGGTCACCTTGGGGACGGGGCAGCCGAAGTTGAGGTCGATGTGGTCGGCGAGGTCCTCCTCCGCGATCATGCGGACGGCCTTGCCGACGGTGGCCGGGTCGACGCCGTACAGCTGGATCGAGCGCGGCGTCTCGGTCGCGTCGAAGTGGATCAGCTGCATCGTCTTCTCGTTGCGTTCGACCAGCGCCCGGGTCGTGATCATCTCGCTGACGAACAGGCCCTTGCCGCCGCTGAACTCCCTGCACAGGGTGCGGAAGGGCGCGTTCGTGATCCCGGCCATGGGGGCCAGGACGACGGGCGGCCGGACGGTGTGCGGGCCGATCTGCAGGGGGGATGCGGGCGTGGGCATTGCTCCATTGTCGCGTACCCGAAGGAGTACCCGGCTTCCTGATCCCCGGTGATCCATGGCGCACTCATTAGTTAGACGCACTATCGATATCGGCTACGATGGACCGCATGCCCGAGCTCAGCCCTCGCCGACGCCTGCTGGTCCTCGCGATCTGCTGTATGAGCCTGCTGATCGTCAGCCTGGACGTCACCGTCCTGAACGTCGCCCTGCCCGCCATGCAGCGCGACCTGCACGCGACGACCGCCGGTCTCCAGTGGACGATCGACGCCTACACCCTGGTCCTGGCGGCGCTGCTGATGCTGGCCGGGTCGACCGCCGACCGCGTCGGCCGCAAGAAGGTGTTCATGGCCGGTCTGGTCGTGTTCGCCGTCGGTTCCCTGCTGTGCTCGCTCGCCCCGGACCTGGAACTGCTGGTCGCGGCGCGGATGGTGCAGGCCGTGGGCGGCTCGATGCTGAACCCGGTCGCCATGTCGATCATCACCAACACCTTCACCGACCCTCGTGAGCGCGCCCGCGCGATCGGCGTGTGGGGCGCGGTCGTGGGCATCTCGATGGCCGCCGGCCCCCTGCTGGGCGGGCTGCTCGTGGAGTCGGTGGGCTGGCGCTCCATCTTCTGGATCAATCTGCCGGTCGGTCTGGCGGCCCTGCTGGCGACCCTGCGGTACGTGCCCGAGTCGCGTGCGCCGAAGGCCCGCCGCCCCGATCCGGTCGGCCAGCTGCTGGTCATCGTCCTCTTCGGCTGCCTCACGTACGCGATCATCGAGGCCCCCGAGGCGGGCGCGGCCACCAGCGGTCCCTTCGCCGCTGTCGCTCTCGCCGCCCTGCTGGGGCTGCTGTGGTACGAGCCCCGCCGCGCCGAACCCCTCATCGACCTGCGGTTCTTCCGCTCGGCGCCGTTCAGCGGGGCGACCGTCGTCGCGATCAGCGCGTTCGCCGCGCTGGGCGGGTTCCTGTTCCTGTCGACGCTGTACCTGCAGAACGTGCGGGGACTCGACGCCCTGCACGCGGGACTGTGGATGCTCCCCATGGCGGTGCCCACGTTCCTGTGCGCGCCGCTGTCGGGGCGGCTGGTGGGCGCCCGCGGTCCACGGCTGCCGCTGGTCGTCGCGGGGACGGCGATGACGCTCAGCGGGCTGCTGTTCGCCCTGTTCGACGCGGAGACGTCCGACGCGACGCTGTTCCTCGGATACGTGTTGTTCGGGGTGGGGTTCGGGTTCGTGAACGCGCCCATCACCAACACGGCGGTGTCGGGCATGCCGCGCAGTCAGGCGGGGGTGGCGGCGGCGGTCGCCTCCACCAGCCGCCAGCTGGGCCAGACCCTCGGCGTCGCGGTGATCGGCGCGGTCCTGGCGGCGGGCGTGAGCGCCTCCTCCTACCGCGCGGACTTCACCGGGGCCGCCGTCCCCGGCTGGTGGATCCTCACCGGCTGCGGCGCGGTCGTCCTCGTCCTCGGCGTGCTGACGACCGGCCGGTGGGCGCGGCACACGGCCGAGCGCACCGCGGAGCGGCTGGAGGCCCCGGACGTGCGCGAGGCGGCAGGCGTCGGCGCCTGACCCGCGGACGTGCCCGCCGAGGCGCCCGCCGAACGGGCGCGGGATCCCGTGCGGCGACGGCGCTCGGTCAGGCGGGGTGATGCGGCAGGGCGGCGAGGACGGCCGCGAGGGCGTGCGGGTCGCGGCGGGCGATGTTGTGGCCGACGGGGATCTCGTGGACCCGCCAGTCCGGGTCGCCGCGCAGCCGCTCGGTCAGCTCCGTGAAGGGGCTGCCAGGCCACGCGCCGCCGCTGATGAACGTCCGGCGGGGCGCCGGGACCAAGCCGAGGCCGCCTCCCAGCCTGACCGACTGCAGGAAGCTCGCCAGCGGGTGCGGCCGCGCTCGCGGGTCGAGCCCTTCGGGCACGTCGACCCATCGGCCGTCGGCGCGGACCCCGGCCACGAACAGCTCCCGGAAGGCGTCGCTGGTCAGGGACCAGCAGGAGTCCCCGTCGTCGGGGACGTAGGCGTCGATGAAGACGAGCTGGTCGAGCCGGTCGCCGAGCCGGTCCGCGACCCCGGCGATCACCATCCCGCCGTAGCTGTGCCCGCACAGCGCGACAGGCGTGCCGTCACCGCGGCCGACGATCTCCGCCACCTGGTCGATGTGGGCGTCGAGGTTCGGCGGCCGGTCCGCGTCGACCGGGCCGTCCGGCTCCAGCCCCGCCAGGGTCACCGCCTCGACGCGGTGGCCGTTGCGGCGCAGCTCGGCGGCCACCGCGTCGAACACCCAGCCGCCTTGCCAGCCGCCCGGCACCATCACGAACCTCACCGCGTCGCGCCCTGTGCGTAGGCATGCAGCTTCTCCAGGCGTTCCCGGCTCTCCTCGTCCACCGGGGTGTACGTCACCATGCGCGCCCCGTGGTCCGGGCTCAGCCAGAGGTCGGTGTGGGTGAGGGTGAGCAGGCCGACGTGCGGGTTGCGGAACTCCTTGGTCTTGCTGCGGCCCGCCACCACCTCGTAGCGCTCCCAGTTCTCGCGGAACTCCGGCGACTCCGCCTGCAGCCGCCCGACCAGCATCTTCCAGGCGGGCTCGGAGAGGTGCCCGGCCATCGAGGCGCGGAGTTTCGCGGCCATCAGGCGCATGGACGCCTCCAGGTGGACGACCGACTCGCGCCACTGGGGATGGGTGTGGATGAGGACCATGCAGTTGCGGTCCTCGGGCGGGATCGCGTCGAGGTCGCACAGCAGATGGGCGTAGGTGCGGTTGTACGCCAGGATGTCGTAGCGGCTGTTCTGCACGCAGGCGGGGAGCGGGTCGAGCTGGTCGAGCAGCCGGCGCACGGCGTCGGTGATGCCGGTGCAGGACGAGGCGGGCGTCGGGTCGGTCGCGCCGGCGAGCTGGAACAGGTGGGCCCGTTCGCTCGGGTCGAGCATCAGCGTGCGGGCGAGGGCGTCCAGCACCTGGACCGAGACGTGGATGTCCCGGGACTGTTCCAGCCAGGTGTACCAGGTGACGCCGACGGCCGAGAGATGGGCGACCTCCTCGCGGCGCAGCCCGGGCGTGCGGCGGCGCGCTCCGCGCGGGAGGCCCACCTGCTCGGGCGTGATGCGCTCGCGGCGGCTGCGCAGGAAGGCGGCCAGCTCGTGCCGCCGGATCTCCGAGCCGCCGGTCGCTGCGACCGTCCCGCCCGGTACCGTCGTCCGAGCCGGTCCCGCCGTCCCGGCCGGTCCCACCGGGGCCGCTTCGGCGGTCGTGGTGCTCGTCGTCTCCTGGGCCATGGTCGTCATGTCTCCAGCCTGCCGCCGCGCGGATCCTGTTGCCAGGTACTCCTTCTACCAGGATAAGAAGACTCTGGTACCCGTCTGAGGGGCGGCGCAGGCTCGGCAGCGTGACCCAGACAACCTCGATCCCCGTCCCCCGGCGCACCGGATCCCCGGCGCCCGACCACGCCCTCGGCTCCCTCGGACTGTTCACGGTGCTGCTCGGCGCGGCGCTCCCCCTCATCGACTTCTTCATCGTCAACGTCGCCCTGCCCACGATGGGCCGCGACCTCGCCGCGAGCGAGTCCGTCCTGGAACTCGTCGTCGCCGGGTACGGGCTCGCGTACGCGGTGCTGCTCGTGCTCGGCGGCCGGCTCGGCGACCTGTTCGGCCGGCGGCGGCTCTTCCTGGGCGGCATGGCCGCCTTCGGTCTGACCTCGCTGGCCTGCGGGCTCGCTCCCGACGCGTGGTCGCTGGTCGCGGCCCGGGTCGCACAGGGCGCGTCGGCCGCCGCGATGGTGCCGCAGGTGCTCGCCACCATCCAGTCCGCCACCGCGGGCCCACGCCGCGCCAGGGCCATGAGCCTGTACGGCGCGACCGCCGGGCTGTCCATGGTGGCGGGTCAGATCCTGGGCGGCGTGCTGGTCGCCGCGGACATCGCCGGCAGCGGCTGGCGCTCCGTGTTCCTGGTCAACGTGCCGTTCGTGATCGTCGGACTGCTGCTGGCCGTGCGTACCGTCCCGGAGACCCGCTCGCAGCGCCCGGAGCCCGTGGACGGACCCGGCACCCTGCTCCTCGCCGCAGCGCTTCTCACCCTGCTCGCCCCGCTGACCGAGGGCCGGGCCGCGGGCTGGCCCCTGTGGACCTGGCTGTCGCTGGCCGCGTTCCCGCTGGTCACCGGCGCGTTCTACGCCGTGGAACGGCGGGCCGACCGACAGGGCCGCACCCCGCTGGTCCCGCCGAGCCTGTTCGCGCTGACCACCCTGCGGCGCGGGCTGACGATCATGGCGCCGCTCGCGGTGGGCTTCAGCGGGTTCATGTTCGTGATCGCCGTCGCCCTGCAGAGCGGGGCGGGGCTGGGTCCGGTGCGCGCCGGTCTCGCGCTGGCGCCGATGGCGCTGACGTTCTTCCTCGCCTCGCTGGCCGGGCCGCGCCTGGTGGCACGGTTCGGGGCGCGGGTGGTGACCGCGGGCACGGTGCTTCAGGGCGTCGGCGTCGTCCTGATCGCGCTGGCGGTGCACGCCGGCTGGCCGGACCTCGGCTTCGCCGGGCTGCTGCCGGGCGCCGCGGTCGCCGGTGCGGGACAGGCGCTCCAACTGCCCGTCGTGATGCGGATCGTGATGTCCGAAGTGCCGCCGGCCCGGGCGGGCGTCGGCAGCGGTGTGATGGTGACCACCCAACAGGCCTCGCTGGCCCTGGGCGTGGCCACCCTCGGCACCCTGTTCCTCTCCCTGGTCCCGGTGATGGGCATGCGGGACGCCCTGCTGACCACGCTGGCCGTGCAGTTGGCCGGGGTGGCCGTGACCGGGCTGCTGAGCCTGCGGCTGCCCCGCAGGGTCGGCTGAGGCCGGCCGGGCGTGGGCGCCGCGCGGCGGCCGGGGAACGGCTTGGTCAAGTCGTCCCCCGGGAGCCCCCGTCGACGTCGCTCGTGCTGCACACTCCGAGTGGCCCTTGCGGGGCCGCCGCGAGGCCCTCGGACGCTGGAGACGTCATGCCGGAGAGCAACACGAGCAAGGTGAGCCGCTTCGACCAGCACGGCCGGCGGCACGTCGTCCGGGTGCGCCGCGCGGGCGTGCAGCGCACCGTCGACTGCGAGACGTGCGGCTGGCGCACGGGGGCGCAGTTCCTGCCCTGGCTGAAGGCGCAGGAGCATCTCGCCCAGGCCCATCAGGCGACCGTGGACCCCTCGGGAGGCGGCGGCGAGCCGCGATGACGGCGGCCGGACCCGAGGGCCGTCTCGTGAGCGCTCTGCCCCGTTTCCCGCGCTGCGCGGCGGCGAGTCGACCGGCTCCGGGCCCCTGGAACCGCCGTCCGCGAGCTGAAGTACCCTCCGCAGAAGCACAAGCAGAAGCACGAGCACCCGGGCGGACGCGGAAGCAGAAGCAGCGGGTGGGCGGGCGGAGACGGGGTCGGGGCGAGGTCCCCGGGAATCGGGCGGAGAGCAGGGCGCAATGATCGGAACGGCATTCCGGACCGCGGACGTGCCGGTGGCGGACAGGTTCGAGTACTGGCGTCAGCTGATGGACCGCACGATCGCGCCCAGTGACATCAGCAGTGACTACGCCGCCGACTTCCGGGCGGAACAACGGCTGCTCGAACTGGGGCCCGTGCGGGTGTGGCCCATCCGGATGTCGCCGACGAGATACCGGCGCAACGCGCGGCTGGTGCGCCAGTCCGACCCCGAGGAGTACCACCTGTCGCTGGTGCTGTCCGGCGGGCTCGGCTTCGACCACGTGGGGCGGGCCGGGACGTACGGACCGCAGGACCTGTGGCTGTCCGACAGCTCACGCCCGTACGTCGTGGAGCCCCACGGCGTGCCGTCGTCGGCCCCCTCGGAGCATCCCCTGGTCACCGGGGTGGGCGTGGAGCTTCCCAAGTCCCTGCTGCCCCTGCCGCCCGCCCGGGTCCGCAACCTCCTGAGCAGGCGGCTGTCGGGCCGGAAGGGACCGGGCGCCCTGCTGACGGGGTTCCTCACCGGCCTCGACCAGCAGTCCGCCTTTCTCCAGCCGTCCGACGCGCCGCGCCTCGGCATGGTCGTGGTCGACCTGCTGGCGGCATGGCTCGCCCATGAGCTGGAGGCCGAGGACGCCCTGACGCCGGAGGCCCACCGCAGGATCACGGCCACCCGGATACGGGCGTTCATCCGGGAGAACCTGCACGATCCGGAGCTGCGGCCGCCCGCCGTCGCCGCCGCGCACCACATCTCCCTCAGCTATCTGCACCGGCTCTTCCAGGAAGAGGGGGCGGGAGAGACGGTCGCCTCCTGGATCCGGGGCCAGCGGCTGGCGGGCGCCCGCCGCGATCTGGCCGACCCCGCGATGATCGCCACGCCGGTGCACGTCATCGCCGCACGCTGGGGCATCCCGCGCGCCTCCGACTTCACCCGCGCCTTCCGCACCGCGTACGGGATGTCGCCCACGGAGTACCGGTTCCAGGCGGCGACGACCTCTGCAGGGGACGGGTGACCGCGTCGGGCGGCGATCCCGGCGCGGCCCCGAGCCCCGGGCTCCGGGGCCGCGAGCCTCAGGACGGCGCCCGCAGTCCCCGCAGCAGCAGGTCCACCAGCGCCGTGAAGTCGCCCTCGACGCCGGGCCGTTCCCACACCCGGTGGTAGCCCGGGTCGTGGAAGCGGCCGGTGGCGTGGAAGACGGCACGGGCGGCGGTCTCCGGGTCGGGGGCGGTGAACGCCCCGGACGCGACTCCCGCTTCGATGATCCGGGTCAGCTGCCCGGTCAGGTCGGCCAGGTGCTCGTCGACCACGTCGCCGGTCTCCCCGGTCAGCACCATGTACGTGGCGAACAGCTCCGGGTCGTCGCCGGCCTTGCGGCGCTTGGCTTCGAAGAGCGCCGTCAGCCAGTCGCGCAGCCGGGCCTGAGGGGGGCGTGTCCCGTCGGCGGTGATGACGGACAGGGTCTCGGACGTCCGGTCAAGCCACCGCTTCGTGACCGCCGCCCGCAGCGCCGCCTTCGTCCGGAAGTGCCGGTAGACGCTGCCGTGGCTGACGCCGAGCGCGCGGGCCACGTCGACCACGGTGGCCTTGGCCGGGCCGTGGCGGCGCAGCACCTCCTCGGTCGCTTCGAGGATGCGCTCGGCGGTCAGGGTCTCGGTGGTCGGTGGCATGTTCAGACCGTACCCGCAGCGGCGGTCAGCGCTCGCTGTCGAGGTGGGCCATCGCGGCGGCCGCGTAGCGCTCGCCGGCGGCCGAGTCGGCGGGGACGGCCCTTTCGATCGCGGCCAGGTCGTCGGAGTCCAGGACGACGTCCAGCGCGCCCAGCGACTCCGCGAGCCGCTCCCTGGAACGCGCGCCGATCAGCGGCACGATGTCCTCGCCCTGGGCCAGCACCCAGGCGATCGCGATCTGCGCGACGGAGACGCCCTTGTGTTCGGCGATCTTCCGCAGGGCCTCCACCAGGCTCAGGTTGTGCTGGAGGTTGTCGCCCTGGAAGCGGGGCGAGTGGGCCCGGAAGTCGTCGGCCGCGAGCTCGCGGTCGGCGGTGAAGTGCCCGGAGATCAGCCCGCGCGACAGCACGCCGTACGCGGTGATCGAGATCCCCAGTTCACGGGTCACCGGCAGGATCGACTTCTCGATGCCGCGCGAGATCAGTGCGTACTCGATCTGCAGGTCGGCGATCGGCGCGGTGGCGGCGGCCCGGCGGACGGTCTCGGCGCCGACCTCGCTGAGGCCGATGTGCCGGACGTACCCCTGCTCGACCAGTTCGGCGATGGCGCCGACCGTCTCCTCGATCGGCACGTCGGGGTCGAGCCGGGCGATCCGGTAGACGTCGATATGGTCGACCCCGAGGCGCTGGAGGGAGTAGGCGGCGAAGTTCTTCACCGCGGCGGGCCGCCCGTCGTAGCCGGCCCAGGAGCCGTCGGGACCTCGCAGGGCGCCGAACTTCACGCTGGTCAGGGCCTGTTCGCGGCGGGCGGCGGGCGCGGTGCGCAGCGCTTCGCCGATCAGCAGCTCGTTGTGGCCCATGCCGTAGAAGTCGCCGGTGTCCAGCAGGGTCATGCCGGCTTCGAGGGCCGCGTGGATCGTCGCGATCCCCTCGGCCCGGTCCGCGCCGCCGTACAGCGCGGACATGCCCATGCAGCCGAGGCCGAGGGCGGAGACCTGGGGGCCGGTGGAGCCGAGGGTACGGGTTCGCATCGTCATGCACACCAGCCTGACATGACAGCTGACAGATTTCAACATCTGTCAGCTGTCATTTGTCATCGCCTGTTCACCCGCCCCCTGCCGGTCCCGTCCTCGCCTCGCCCGCCCGGTCGACGGGGCGAGTGAGGCGAGGACAATGGGAGATGTCGGTGCGCAGTCACCTCGGCGGCGCCTGCCGCCGGCCGAGCGGCCCTTCCGCGCCGCCGTGGAGGTATGCCATGAGCATCCGCATCGCCACCTTCAACATGGAGAACCTCTTCCGCCGGCCCACGGCCTTCCGCATCGAGGACCCGGCGAAGCGCAAGGAGATCCTCGACGACTTCTCCACGCTGGCCACCCTCCTCGACCTGCCGGTGTACACGGCCGACGACAAGGCGAAGATCGCCGGGCTCATCGAGAAGCACCGGGCGTACGGCATCGACCCGAAGAACCCGCCGCCGATCTACGTGAACCAGTCACGGCCGGGCAAGGACTCCGGGCTCTTCAAGACGACCGGCTCCGGAACGAGCACCCGCGTCGAGGTCACCGCCAAGGGCCGTTCCGCGTGGGCGGGTTGGGCCGAACTGGCGCAGGACGACTTCGAGCTGAGCGTGGTGCGCAACACCGGCCGGGTGGTATCGGAAGTGGACGCCGACATCATGCTCACCGTGGAGGTCGAGGACCGGCTCACCCTGGAGCGCTTCAACACGCAGGTGCTGGGCGGGGCGCTCGGCCGACGGCCCTACCCCTACGTCCTGCTGATCGACGGCAACGATCCCCGGGGCATCGACATCGGCATCCTGAGCCGGCACCCGATCACGTCCGTGCGCACCCATATCTTCGACAGCGGCCCCGAGCGTCCCGACCTGCGGCTCTTCAGCCGCGACTGCCCCGAGTTCGAGATCCAGCTCGACGGGACGCCCCTGGTGGTCCTCGGCAACCACCTGAAGAGCAAGTTCCAGGACAATCCCGATCTGCGCCTGGCCCAGGCGAAGCGGGTCGCGGAGATCTACCGGGCCGCGCTGGAGCGCACGCCGCACGTCATCGTCGCCGGAGACCTCAACGACGACCCGGACAGCGCCCCGGCCACGGTCCTGCGGGACACCGGCATGCGAGACGTGATGAGTCACCGCGCCTACAGCGGACTGCCGGGCACTCACGGGACCTGCAAGAGCGAGGAGAACAAGCTCGACTACCTGCTGCTCTCCCCCGAACTGTGGCCGGAGGTCCAGCACGTCGGCCTGGAGACCCGCGGCATCTTCGCGAACGACATCAAGTCCTTCGACACGGTCACCTCGAAGGGCACCGCGGCCTCCGACCACGCGGCGCTCTACGTGGACGTCGACCTGTAAGCACGGACGAAGCAGCCCCAGGCGTCCGCCCCGAAGAGGAGCGCACCCCGGTCCGGATCCTTGCTGTCCCGAACCGGGACGAGGGAGGGGACGCCTGCGGCGACCTCGAGGCAGTTGCCGCCGTCCGTGTTGCTGTAACTGCTCTTGCGCCAGGCGGCGTTGACGAGGAGGTCGTCCGAAACCTCGACGCAAGCGCCACCGTCCGAGTTGCTGTAGCTGCTCTTGCGCCACGTCACGCTGTTCAAGTCGATGGTTCGCACGGCGCTTCCTCCAACATTCGCAAGATGAAAGTCCGCGACTCGGCGGGGCTTAACGCCAGGTCACGTACCGCATCATATGTGCGATGCAGGCCCTCGACCTTGCTTGCTTCCTCGAACAGTTCGCCGTGTACGTCGTTTTCGGCGTAGGCCACCGTGCGCCCGTCCAACAACCGCAGGAAAGTCACTGCAGTGTCCATCAGCCCGTGCAGCCCCACGCCGAACGGCAGCACGTGAATGGCGATGTTCCGGCGCTCCGCCACTTCCGCAAGGTATGCCAGTTGACCCCGCCACCCCGCCAGATCCCGCATCGAATTGCGTAGTACCGCCTCAGAAAGAATGGCGCGGAACGGCGGCGCATCCCTCCCCTCAAGCAGCTTCCCCCGACCCGCACGTGCTTCCACCTGTTGGTTCAGATCCTCCTCTCGGGCACCTCCAGCTGAGAGCAACTCACCTGCGTACTCCGGAGTTTGAAGCAGGCCATGGATGGTGCCGCCTCCGTAGTGCCACAGCCCGACCGCCTCCGCCTCCAGCGTCATGTACCTGCGGTACTGCTCCTTGAACTGCGACGGGTCGGCGACGGCCAGCTCCCACAGCGTCAGCAGCATCGGCGTCGTCCCGTAATGCTGGTCCAGCGCCTCGACGACCTCCGGGCTGCCGAGGCTCTGCCCGCCCTCCATCTTCCCGAAGGTGGACGCGGTCCAGCCCAGCACCTCCTCCAGCTGCCGCAGGCTGTCCCCCTTGCCCGCCCGCAGCAGGCGCAGCTCCTCCGCGAACCGTCGCCGGGGCTCCTGACTGCGCCCCGTGACCACTCTCCTCGCCGGCATCCCCAGCCCCTTCCGCATTTGTGGAATTTGCGCGGCTGAACGCCCACGAAGGCCTCGTCGACGGCATGTCGGCCTCGCCCGGGGGTCATCCTGACGACACCCCCACCACCCAGAGTAGCCCAACCCTCACATTCCGTATGGAAGTTGGGTATAAGGAGCGGACGACATGCAGCACGAACCCGGCACCCTCCTCTACGACCCTGCCACGGACAGGTTCGGCGAGTACCGGGACCGCTCCGGCCCCTACGCGATGCTGCGGCCGGTCGGCGGCGGCCGGGAGTGGCAGGCCGATCCGACGGCGCTGCGGCCGGCGACCGAGCGGGAGCGGCTGCACGCGGGCGTGCGCGCGGCGAACGAGCGGGCGCGTACGGACGGCCCGTTCATGCTGGGCCTGCGTCGTCCGCCCGAGCCGGTCCCGGACTGCCCGGAGTGCGTCGAGCTCGCGACCCGCCGCGCCGAGGCGCGCGCCGTGTACGACTACAGCGCGGAGACCGACGCCGACGTCCTGCTCCGCGGGCACCAGCGCGAGCGGGGCTGCACGGCATGAGCGAGGCCGGCCCCGACGGGAGTCCCGTCGGGGCCGGCCTCGTGGTGCTGGACGCCGTCAGCGGCTACGCGCCGATCAGGCGGGCGGCGAGGTAGCCCTCGATCTGGTCGAGGGAGACCCGCTCCTGCTTCATCGAGTCGCGCTCGCGGACGGTGACCGCGTTGTCCTCGAGGGTGTCGAAGTCGACCGTCACGCAGAACGGCGTGCCGATCTCGTCCTGGCGGCGGTAGCGGCGGCCGATCGCGCCGGCGTCGTCGAACTCGATGTTCCAGTTCTGGCGCAGCGCGGCGGCGAGGCCCTTGGCCTTCGGCGACAGCTCGGGGTTGCGGGACAGCGGCAGGACGGCGACCTTCACCGGGGCGAGGCGGTGGTCGAGGCGCAGGACCGTGCGCTTCTCCAGCTTGCCCTTGGCGTTGGGGGCCTCGTCCTCGACGTAGGCGTCGAGCAGGAACGCCAGCATCGCGCGGCCGACACCGGCCGCGGGCTCGATGACGTACGGCGTCCAGCGCTCGCCGGCCTCCTGGTCGAAGAAGGAGAGGTCCTGGCCGGAGGCCTTGGAGTGGGCGGAGAGGTCGTAGTCGGTGCGGTTGGCGACGCCCTCCAGCTCACCCCACTCGTTGCCGCCGAACTGGAAGCGGTACTCGATGTCGGCGGTGCGCTTGGAGTAGTGGGAGAGCTTCTCCTTGGGGTGCTCGTACCACCGCATGTTCTCCTCGCGCATGCCGAGGCCGGTGTACCAGTTCCAGCGCTGCTCCATCCAGTACTCCTGCCACTTCTCGTCCTCGCCCGGCTTGACGAAGAACTCCATCTCCATCTGCTCGAACTCGCGGGTGCGGAAGATGAAGTTGCCGGGCGTGATCTCGTTGCGGAAGGACTTGCCCATCTGGGCGATGCCGAACGGCGGCTTGCGGCGCGAAGTGGTCTGCACCTGGGCGAAGTTGGTGAAGATGCCCTGGGCGGTCTCGGGCCGCAGGTAGGCGATGGAGCCGGTGTCCTGGGTCGGGCCGAGGTGGGTGGAGAGCAGACCCGAGAACTGCTTGGGCTCGGTGAACTGGCCCTTGTTGCCGCAGTTGGGGCAGTTGATGTCCGCCATGCCGTTCTCCGGCAGGCGGTTGTGCTTGGCCTCGTATGCCTCCTCCAGGTGGTCCGCACGGAACCGCTTGTGGCAGGAGGTGCACTCGGTCAGCGGGTCGGAGAAGGTGGCGACGTGACCGGAGGCCACCCAGACCTCGGAGGCCAGGATGACGGACGAGTCGATGCCGACCACGTCCTCGCGCGACGTCACCATGTAGCGCCACCACTGGCGCTTCAGGTTCTCCTTGAGCTCGACACCCAGCGGTCCGTAGTCCCAGGCGGCACGCTGACCGCCGTAGATCTCACTGCAGGGGAATACGAAGCCACGGCGCTTGCTCAGGCTGACGATGGTGTCGATCTTGTCGGCGGCCACGGTGCTCTCTTCATAACGACGACGGGCGACGAAGCGAGGTGCTTCCAGCGAAGACTTCAGGGTACCGGCGGGGACTCCCCCTCGACCAAATCGGGACCCCGCCGGGACCGGGCCCCCAGCGGCCATATCGCAGCCCTTCGGGGCTTACCGGGCCTTCACCGGACCCTTGCCCGAAGCGTTGTTGACAACGGTTTCCATATTTGTTGAAAATGAGTGTCATGAACGCACGACGACTCATATCCGGCACCGCGATCGCGGCGGCCACGGCCCTCGGCCTCGGCACCCTCTCCGCCTGCTCCTCCGACAGCGCGGCCGCGGCCAACACGGACAAGTTCGACGTCGTCGCGTCGTTCTACCCGATGGCCTTCCTCGCCGAGCAGATAGGCGGGGACCACGTGCACGTCACCAGCCTCACCCAGCCCGGCCAGGAACCGCACGACCTGGAGATCAGCGCCAAGCAGACCGCCGCGCTCCAGGAGTCCGACGCGGTGCTCTACCTCAAGAACCTCCAGCCCTCCGTCGACGACGCGGTGGCCCAGTCCGAGGTCAAGACCAAGATCGACGCCGCCTCCCTCACCACGCTGGAGAAGCACGGCAACGAGGTCGGCGGCCACGCGGCCGAGCACGACGACCACGAGAACGAGGAGCTGGCCGGCCTCGACCCGCACATCTGGCTCGACCCGGTGCGCTACTCCCAGGTCGCCGAGGGCGTCGGCAAGGCCTTCGAGAAGGCCGACCCGGACCACGCGGCCGACTACCGGACCAACACCGCGACCCTGGTCAAGAAGCTCGGCGGACTCGACGCCGAGTTCAGGGCGGGCCTCGCGAACACCAGGACCAAGGTGTTCGTCACCACCCACGCCGCCTTCGGCTACCTCGCCGAGCGCTACGGCCTGACCGAGGAGGCCATCAACGGCCTCGACCCCGAGTCGGAGCCCAGCGCCGCGCGCGTGAAGGAGCTTGAGAAGATGGCCAGGGCCGACGGCGTCACCACCGTGTTCTACGAGACGCTCGTCAGCGACAAGACCGCGAAGACCATCGCCGGCGACGCCGGACTGAAGACGGACGTCCTCGACCCGATCGAGGGCATCACGGACAAGTCCCGCGGCAAGGACTACTTCTCGGTCCAGCAGGCGAACCTCAAGGCGCTGCAGACGGCCCTGGGAACCAAGTGATCTCTACGGAGGGCGTCATGGACGCGAAGGCCGAACCCGTGATCGCGATGCGCGCAGTCCGCGCCCAGCTGGGCTCGCGCCCCGTGCTGCGGGGCGTCGATCTCACCGTGCGGCGCGGTGAGGTCGTCGCCCTGCTCGGCGCGAACGGCTCCGGGAAGTCGACGGCCGTGCGCAGCGTCATCGGCCAGGTGGCGATCGACGCGGGCGAGATCGAGCTGTTCGGCACCGCGCACCGCCGGTTCCGCGACTGGTCGCGGATCGGTTACGTGCCGCAGCGCACCACCGCCGCGGGCGGCGTCCCGGCCACGGTGACGGAGGTCGTCTCCTCGGGCCGGCTCTCCCGCACCCGCTTCGGCGTCTTCCGCAAGGCCGACCACGCGGCCGTCCGCCGGGCCCTGGACCTCGTCGGGATGGCCGACCGCGCCAAGGACAACGTGGACGCCCTCTCCGGCGGCCAGCACCAGCGCGTGCTCATCGCCCGCGCGCTCGCCGCCGAACCCGAGCTGCTGATCATGGACGAGCCCATGGCCGGCGTCGACCTCGCCAGTCAGGAGGTCCTGGCCGGCACCTTGAAGGAGCAGGTCGCGCAGGGCAGGACCGTCCTGCTCGTGCTGCACGAACTGGGCCCCCTGGAGCCCCTCATCGACCGGGCGGTCGTCCTGCGCGACGGCTGCGTCCTGCACGACGGCCCGCCCACCCCGGCCGTCGGGCAGCACGCCCTCCCCGGCCACGACCACGTACACCCGCACGCGCCCGCGGGCGTCGAACCGATCCGCACGGGACTGCTGAGCTGATGGACATCCTCGACTACGCCTTCATGCAGCGGGCCCTGCTCGCCGCCGTCCTCGTCGGCATCACCGCGCCCGCGGTCGGCGTCTACCTCGTCCAGCGCCGCCAGGCCCTCATGGGCGACGGCATCGGCCACGTCGCGATGACCGGCGTCGGCCTCGGCTTCCTCCTCAACGCCTCCCCGGTGTGGATGGCGACCGCCGTCTCCATCCTGGGCGCGGTGGCGATGGAACTGATCCGCTGGTACGGCAGGACCCGCGGCGACATCGCCCTCGCCATGCTCTTCTACGGCGGCATGGCCGGCGGCGTGATGTTCATCAACCTCGCGCCCGGCGGCTCCAACGCCAACCTGACGTCGTACCTCTTCGGCTCGCTGTCGACCGTCTCCGAGTCGGACGTGTCCGCGATCTGTCTGCTGGCGGCCTTCGTCGTCGCGGTCACCCTGGGCCTGCGCCGCCAGCTCTTCGCGGTCAGCCAGGACGAGGAGTTCGCCCGCGTGACGGGCCTGCCCGTGCGGGCGCTGAACCTGCTGACGGCCGTCACCGCGGCGGTGACCGTGACCGTCGCCATGCGGGTGGTGGGCCTGCTGCTGGTCAGCGCGCTGATGGTGGTCCCCGTGGCCGCCGCCCAGCAGCTCAGCCGCAGCTTCGCCGCCACCTTCGCGATCGCCGTCGCGATCGGTGTGACGGTGACCCTCGGCGGCACCGTGACCTCCTACTACCAGGACGTGCCGCCCGGTGCGACGATCGTCCTGCTGACCATCGCCGCGTTCATCGCGCTGAGCGTGCTGGCCGCCCCGCTGGCCCGCCGCCGTGCCCGCGCCCTGGCCGCGCAGGGACCCGCCGGCGACCCCGCCGAGTGCACGATTCCGGCCACGAGGGACGCGGGGGACGGGGTCGGCGTCTGACTGCGCACGGCCGCGGCTGGCACAATGGCCCGGCAAGCCGCAGACGTGAGGAGACGACGGTGACGACCGCTGGACCGCCTGTGAGGGGCCGCTCCACCCGGCAGCGTGCCGCGGTGGCGGCCGCGCTCGACGAGGTCGAGGAGTTCCGCAGCGCTCAGGAACTGCACGACATGCTCAAGCACAAGGGCGACTCGGTGGGCCTGACCACGGTGTACCGCACGCTCCAGTCCCTCGCCGACGCCGGCGAGGTCGACGTCCTGCGCACGTCGGACGGCGAGTCGGTGTACCGCCGCTGCTCCACCGGCGAGCACCACCACCACCTCGTCTGCCGCGTCTGCGGCAAGGCCGTGGAAGTGGAGGGCCCGGCGGTCGAGAAGTGGGCGGAGGCGATCGCGGCGGAGCACGGCTACGTCAGCGTGGCCCACACCGTGGAGATCTTCGGCACGTGCGCGGACTGCGCGCGCAAGTGACCGCCGCGCCCGCCGCGGGCGACCGCAGTGGGCGCCGGACGCTCCGCGGACGCCTCACGGCCCCCGCGCGCCTCGCCCTGGTGACGCGCGGGGAAGGGCCTGGCAGGGCCAGAACCCAAGATCTTCATGAGCCTTCTAGCCCTGCTGCTCGCCCTCCAGGGACAGCAGCACCTCGTTCGGGGTGGCGCCGCCGAAACGGCGGTCGCGGGAGGCGAACTCGACGCAGGCCCGCCACAGGTCGCGGCGGTCGAAGTCGGGCCACAGGACGTCCTGGAAGACCAACTCCGCGTACGCGCTCTGCCAGAGCAGGTAGTTGGAGGTGCGCTGCTCGCCGCTCGGCCGCAGGAACAGGTCGACGTCCGGCATGTCCGGGTAGTACAGGTACTTCGCGAGGGTCTTCTCGGTGACCTTGGACGGGTCCAGCCGGCCCGCCTTCACGTCCTCCGCGAGCGCCTGCGCCGCGTCGGCGATCTCGGCCCGGCCTCCGTAGTTCATGCAGAAGTACAGGGTGAGCCGGTCGTTGTCCTTGGTCTGCTCCTGGGCGACCTGGAGCTCCTTGGCGACCGACTTCCACAGCTTGGGCATCCGGCCCACCCAGCGGACCCGGATGCCGAGCTCGTCGAGGGTGTCGCGGGTCTTGCGGATGAAGTCGCGGTTGAAGTTCATCAGGAAGCGGACCTCGTCGGGCGAGCGCTTCCAGTTCTCGGTGGAGAAGGCGTACAGCGAGATGTTGCGCACGCCCATCTCGACGGCGCCCTGCAGCACGTCGAGGACCTGCTCGGCGCCGACCTTGTGCCCCTCGGTGCGCGGCAGCCCGCGCTCCTTGGCCCAGCGCCCGTTGCCGTCCATGACGATCGCCACATGCTCGGGGACCAGCTCACCGGGGAGCTTCGGCGGCCGAGCACCGGACGGGTGCGGCTCCGGAGTCCTGTACTCCCGACGCTGCCGCCCCAGGAACCCGCGTACGACCATGTGCCTCTTGTCTCCTTAGACCTTCGCTTCGCTTACTTCTCGACGTACCGAAGGGAGCGCAGTCCGCGCTCCAGGTGCCAGTGCAGATAGGCGGACACCAGCCCGCTGCCCTCCCGGACGTGCCGCGGCTCGCACGCGTCGGCCGTCTCCCAGTCTCCGGTGAGCAGCGCGCCCAGCAGGACCAGGGTCTGCGGCGAGGGTACGACGCTGCCGGCCACCCGGCAGTCCGCGCAGACGGAACCGCCGGCGGCGACCGAGAAGAACCGGTTGGGCCCCGGCATCCCGCACCTGGCGCAGTCACCGAAGCTGGGGGCGTACCCGTTCACGGCCAGCGATCGCAGCAGGAACGCGTCCAGCACGAGGTGCGGGGCGTGCTCGCCGCGGGCCAGCGTCCGCAGGGCGCCCACGAGCAGCAGGTACTGCTGCACGGCCGGCTCGCCCTCGTGGTCGGTGAACCGCTCGGCGGTCTCCAGCATGGCCGTCCCGGCGGTGTACCGGGCGTAGTCGGTGACGATGCCGCCGCCGTAGGGGGCGATGATCTCGCTCTGCGTGCACAGCGGCAGTCCGCGTCCGACCAGCTCGCTGCTGCCCCGCGCGAAGAACTGCACGTCGACGTGGGAGAACGGCTCGAGCCTCGCCCCGAACTTCGACTTCGTCCGCCGCACCCCCCGGGCCACCGCCCGCACCCGCCCGTGCCCGCGCGTGAGCAGCGTGATGATGCGATCCGCCTCACCCAGCTTCTGGGTGCGCAGCACGATCCCGTCATCGCGGAACAGACTCATGCCCCCATTCTCGCCTACGCCGAGAGGGCGGTGCGCCGGGCAGCGGGGATCAGGAACGGGGAGCCGGCGGGGAGGGATTCGGGCTGAGGTCGGGGCGGGGGCTCGGCTCGGTGGCGGCCCCCCACAGGGTGTCGAAGCGGCTCGCCTCGTCACGGACGCTGTCGGCGATCGCGTCCAGCCTGCTGCGCACGTTGCTGCCCTGGTGGTCGGTGGTGTACTCCAGGCACAGGGCGCTGTCGAAGATCACGACGTCCCTCGTCGGCGGTCCGGTCCGCCGGCGTTGCTCGGGCAGCACCATGAAGCGCACATCGATCTCCAGGTCACGCTGCTCCTGGCAGAGCTCCATGAACCTGGCCATGAACGGTTCTTCGCGCGCCTCGCTCGCCTTGATCATGAAGAGGCGGCGGACGCTCACCTGGCGGCGCCGCATCGCCTCGATCTGCGCGACCAGGTAGGGCCCCGCCGGGTCGGTGTCCCAGAAAGGACGGTCGACGGAGCTGCTCGTGGCGTCGATGGTGTGCCGGGCGATCTTGGTGAGGCTGATCAGCCACTCGTTGTTGTCGCGAGGCCAGTGGGCCGTGCCGCCGGTGAGATCCGTGACGACCGAGCCGAGGCTCTTGATCTCGGCGCGGACGAAGTCCTTCACGATGTCCGTGCCGCCGTGCAGTCCCACCTGGGTCGCACTCCTGATGAGCCGCTTGGCGTCATCGGTGCTCATGCCCACCTGGTCGAGTTCGTGCAGCAGACCGGCGGCGTCGCTGAGCCGGGTGTAGTGGTCGTGCAGCTCTCGTGTCTGGGCGTGCTGGCCCGACTCCACGGAGTCCAGGCGCTTCTCGAAGTCGACCATGTACTGCACGATCAGCGCCGAGCCGCCGATCACGATCGACATCGCGAGCTTCCACAGTTCGTCCTGGGACTGGTCGATCAGGTTGGTGATCACATAGGCGACCGTGCCCACCACCACGGTGACCAGTGTCTTGAGCAGGACGGGCGCTATCTGCACCCCGCCCCTCGTGCCCGGCCCCGGTGTGCCCGGCTCTCCGTCCATGCCCGCCCCTCCCCGCCCAGGTGTGCGTAGATGGTGCCCGGTCAGTGCGAGGTCGGCACCTCATTCCGCAAGGCAATTGCGTGGAGGGCCAGTTGGTCGCGGATGCGCTGCGTGAGGGTGTTCCACTGCCTGCTGTGGCCCGGGTTTCTCTCCAACTCCTGCCATGCGCCGTGCAGGGTTCGGTCGACGCGGGCCCTCGGCATCCACAGGTGCAGCAGGTGGTCGACGAGCGGGCGCAGCACCCGCAGGACAGTCCGGTCGTCCCCGGAGCCCACCCGCAGTCCGTCGAGCTTGTTCGCGACGGTCGTCAGCAGCCAGTCGTGCAGGGCGAGGTCCTCGCACAGACCGGCGACCGCCGCGGGCGCGGCGCCCCTCGGCAGCCGCAGGGCGACGGTGCGCAGGCTGTCGTCGACCATGGTGAACAGCAGGGACGCCTCCTCGCCGTCCTCGGCGGCCGCCGCTGTCCAGCGCAGACTGGTGTCGGTGGTGGTGAGCGGGCTGTCGTGGTCGAGAATCCGGTGCTGCCGGGAGATCCTCGCGAGGAGGCTCTCGGCGATGGAGCCGACGTCCAGCCCGTCCGGCCGGATCTCGGCGAGAAAGCCTTCGGCGACCTGCTGCTCGGGCAACGGGCCGACCGGAACCAGCCATCCGGGCCGGACGAGGTAGTAACCCCAGGGACGACGGCGGTCGGGCCCGGCGGCCGGTGCGCAGAAGTAGGCCGTGGACTGCAGGATCCGGCCCTCGGTGAGTGCCGCGCGGGCCGCTACCGTGCCCACCGCGCGGCTGCGGACGCCCGTGGCGGTGGGCAGCCGACAGTCGACGCCGGTGAGGACGTCCGGGGAGAGGGCGTGCCGGTTGGGGTGCCGGGAGACCCGTACGCGTTCGTCGGCCCGCAGCCGCAGCAGTCGCACGGCGGTCCGCTCGTCCACGGCGTGGCGGGTGGGCAGCAGACAGGTGCGGACCTCTCCGCAGACCAGCACCGGACCGGCGGTGGCGCCCAGGCCGCTCATGTCACAGCCCGGACGGGAACATGTAGGAGGTGCGCTCCACCGGTTCGGGGTGCATGGCGAACCCCTCCGCCGCGGACCGCTCGGCGACCTGCCCGAGCGCGTCGGCGTCGACGAGGACCTGCTCGAGGATCACGCGCACGGCGTGCTCGACCGCCAGGAAGCGGGCGGGAAGCACACTGCAGGTGGCGTACGCCGTGAAGGGCGCCGCCCGCGGGTTGAGGCGCAGCAGGGGCGGCAGGGCGTCCCACTCGGCCGGGAACTCCCGGCCGTCCCACGGGGTGGGGGTGAGCACCGCCCGGCCCCTGTCGCGCAGCAGCCCGAGGCGGACCAGCTGCCAGACGGAGGCGAGGAAGGCGCAGGACCAGGTGCGTTCCTCCTCGGGACCGTTCCACAGTTCGACGTCCAGGAAGACGGAGTGGCCGCGCGCGCCGGTCTCGCTGGGCGGCTGCCAGACCGAGCCGGTCGGGTCCAGGGCCGCGGAGGTGCGCCGGGCGGGGGCGCGGCTGCCGTTGCTGAGCCAGCCGGTGCGGCTGACGGGCGGCCGGAAGCCCTGGCTGCCGGGCGGTGGGGACTCCACCAGCCGGTGCAGGACGGACTCGGCGAGTGCGGCCCGGTCCTGGCGTCCCGGACCGGGCGAGGCGCATCCCGATTCGAGCGCCAGGTAGTCGATGGTCAGCCCGGCCTCCGCGGCGGACTCCACAAGCGGTGGGATGAGTGCGGCCGGGGTGGAGAGCCGGGAGAAGTAGTCGTCGATCAGGAAGCAGGTGCTGATCCTGGGGCGCCTGTCCGCGGGCAGCGGGCCGACTCCGGCCCGGGCGGCCTCCGCCCAGGGCCGTACGGTCCGGAAGTGGCGGCGCAGCCGGTCGGGGCCCTCGAGGAAGTCCTCCATGTACAGGTGGCCCAGTTCGAGGGAGAGATGGGAGAAGGGCACGGATTCCGTGCGCGGATCGGCGCCGGTCTCCCGGAAGGCGGATTCGGGCTGCTTCACGACTGCCCCCAACACGTGTCGTCGGTCACCTTCTGCGCGAGGTCTCCCAAGGCCTGCCAGGTCTCGAGGTTGGCGATCCTGCTGTCGTACACGTCCTCGTCGGTGATGAGGCGCTCCTGCCACTGCAGGACGGGTTCCAGCGGAATGGACGCCAGCACTCGGGTCCTGCCGACACGCTGTGCGGCGGCGAGCTCCTCGAGCTCCCTGTCGCAGTACCGCATCCAGGCGTACTGCGCGGGCGACACCTGCGACCACATGGGCGCCTCCAGCACGGGGACGGCCGCCCGGACGAAACGGATCGAGCCGGTGAGCTCGTCGATCGGGTGACCCATGGCCCTGCCCGTCTCCAGGATGCCCTGTCTGCCGTAGACGAGTTCGGCCGCCGCCGTCACATGCTGGTGGGTCCAGCGGTGGTAGACGAGCCAGCGGTGCTTCAGCCTGCCGAGCCCGCCGCGAGGCGAGGTGGCCGTGAGCACGAGCTCCATCGCATAGCTGCGCCCGGCGCTCAGGTCCACGACGACGAGGTCGAATTCGCGTTTCAGTCTCAGCAGGAGGTCGACGCAGCGTTGGAGGATCTCCTCGTCGGTGACGAATTCCCCGCCGGTGCGGTCGCCGGGGATCAGGACGAGCCGGCCGGATGCGCCGGGCCGGGAACGCAGGGCGGGGTGTTCGGTGCGAGCCCAGACGTCGAAACGCAGGGGCTCCCCGACGGCGCCCCGCAGACAGGCGTGCAGTCCGCGCCCTTCGGCCTCGGCCAGGGCGTCGGGCACGTGGAACACAGCGGCGGCGGTGGGCGATCCGAAGTCGAAGTCCAGGAAGCAGACGTCGTCCCCGCTCAGTGCTCGGTGGTAGGCGAGGTTGGCGCTGGTCACCGAGCGGCCGGTGCCTCCCTTGTCGGAGGCGGCGAAGAGGAGCACGGCTCACACCCCCCGGGCGCGGGCGAGGCTGTCGAGCCGCCCGAGGACTCCGAGTACCAGCGCGAAGGCGGTGCCGGGCTGAACCTCGACCAACTGGCGGGCCCGGCGGAGGTCTGCCTCGATGCTCCTGATCTCCTCCCCCTGGGGGCTCCTGGGGGCGGGGGCGGGATGCTCCTCCTGTTCCCTGCCGAGGAGATGGGCCGCCTCGCTGATCGTGTCCCGTGCCAGCTGGGACAGCTGGACGCTGGGGTTCGCAGGCTGGTCGTAGAGCTTGTGGGCGGCGACCATGCACTCGGTGACGCGCTCGGTGAGATTCCAGGACAAGGGTCCCTGGCGGACGGGTGACGGAGGATGGGCCGCCGGCACGTCGTCCCAGAGGCCGACGCCTTCGCCCTCCTTGATACGACGCGCCCAGACGTGGTCGAGGATTGTCTCGGCGAGTCTGTGCAGGCGGTCCACCGAGGGGATGTCCCGTGACAGGGCGCACAGTTGGACGGTCCGCTTGAGCAGCTGGGTGGAGTAGTCGTTCATCGTCCACGTCATGGCCGGCCCCAGGGATTCGCTGCCGAGCAGCGGCATGGTGACCCCGGGGCTGTGCACGCCGATCGCCGGGGCGGCACGGCTGGCGCCGCCGGTGATCCGGCCGCGTTCGGCGAGGCGTTCCACGACGCCGATGATGCGGCGGAGGTCGTGGTCGCTGGTGGGGCCGCGCATCCGGTCGTGAACGAGGATGGAGACGACGGTGAGCGAGAAGTACTCCGACTCCAACTGCTGGAGCGTGGTGCGCCAGGGGATGTCCTCCAGCGGCCAGACGTCGTCGTCGAAGCGGGCGATGGCGGACCAGTACTGCTGGGTGAGTTCCCACCGCAACCGCAGGGCGTCGCTCAGTTTCTGCTGTTCGGCTGTGAGCAGGCCGAGGACGAGGGTGCGTTCGGAGAAGAGGTCGATGATGCCGTCGAGGGCGACGACGGTGAAGTGGAGGTAGGGCACGGGGCGGGCGACGCCCTGGGGTTGTCCGCCGACGGCCCGGGCTGTCTCCGGCGCCAGGTCGATCTCGGGTGCGCCTTTCACCACGCTCCACGCCCAACCACACTCGAACAGACGCCGTTCGTCGCGTAGTTGGTCTCGGACGTCGGCGTCGAGGCCGAGCCTGAGGCTCTCGGTGATCACCGCGCGCAGCGAGGTGAAGCGGCGCTGGAAGCGCTGCAGGACCTGACGGTCGGAGAGTCGGCCCCGGCCGAGCAGTCGGGCGAGTGCCTGCCCCTGGTCGGAGGCGATGTCGACCACGTCGACGGTGAAGGAGCGCAGCAGGCCCACCATGGCGGCGGTGAGTCGCACGCCGGCGTCCTCCCTGAGCCGGTCGATACGGGCCAGCGTGGACGCCCTCCTGGTCCCGGCCCGGTAGACCTGGCAGAAGGCGAGGGTGGCCAGGCACAGACTCACCGACATGGAGTAGGAGTCGACGACGTCCGCCTTCCGCTGCTCCGCGGAAAGCCGCTGTCGGGGATCGGCCGGGGCGAAGTAGTGGCCGCCGGCGAAGAGGGGCCCGTTCTCGTCGCGATGCCTGTCCATGAAGTCGCCGAGGATCTCGACGAGTCGCGTGGGGATGTCGCCGGCGTCGCCCACGTTCCTCAATGCCTTCGCCACATCCGGCTCCGTGACGTCCGGGGTGTCGAGGCGGAACGCGGGGATCTCGGTGGCGGGGTAGAGAAGGCAGAGCAGCCGCTCCGCGTCGGCCACACTGCTACGGCCGCCCCACTCCCCCCACGACCACTCCCCGCCGTCGAACGAGTGCCGGGCGACGGCCTGCCACATGTCCAGCAGATGCTGACGTGGCTTGATCTGCATTCTGTGCCCCCTCACAGATCTCTTCGTCTCCGGAAGGACCGCTCAGGAGTTACCCGTTCGGCGGAAACCGCAAGCAAGGATCATGGACGTGTAACCCGGTCGCACCTCCCCCGGCTCGCCGACCCGGTATATCCGCAGACGCTCGGCGTACCCCCTGATGCTCTCCCGGATGTCGGATTCTCCGACGTCGCACGCGGGAAAGGGGGTTTCTCCCACCCAGTAGCCCTCGGAGTGTTCCATGAACGCCGCCGCGAAGGGCGCGCCCGGGGTGAGGGATCGCAGGAAACACTCGACGCCCTCGTGGAACTCCTCGTAGGAGGAAGAGAGGGATTCCGCGACGAAGAACATGGTCCCGATCTGCCACTGCCCGGGCCGGTCGACCAGCGCGAAGATGTCGCCCTGTTCGACGCGGGCGACCTCACCGAACCGTTCCCACGGTCCTTCGGCCATCTCGGCATAGGCGGCGTCCAGGCACAACTCCCGCCAGAAGGCGTCCCAGCCGTGATCGTGCCGGTCGAACTGCTGCTTCAGATAGTGCAGGTTCGGCGTCGACCGGTCGAGCAACGTGATCTCGTCGCACCAGGGGAGCATCGTGAACGTCGGATAGAGATTGGCGCCGGCGCCGACATCCACGCCTCGGACCCGCAGTCCCGGGAATCCGCGGAAATGATCACTGAAGTGGGTGCGGACGATCGACATGATCTCCGCGTCGACCGGGAGCACGGTGCGATAGTTCTTCCGGACGTAGTCCACGGGGTCGAAGGCGTCCCATTGCGCCTCCGCGTTCAACTGCGCCGGTTTTCCCGATGATCCGAAAGACATGCCCCACGGTATCAACAGGGCCGATCTCTGGCCTCTGTTGAATCCCGATCGCCTTATGAGGGCGGAGGCACAGGGGGCGCATGGCAGCACTCGATGTGACCGGGTTGATCCCGGTACTTGAACGGCCCGGATCACTGGGCAATTCTGGTTCGATGCCAGCGACTCGCCCGTCCCTACGGGTACGCACAGCCCTCGAGCAGGACATGTCCGACATCGTCCTCCTGGACCGTGAGGTGTTTCCCGACCTGCCCTACCCCTATTTCGTCCTGCGTCAGCTCCTCGACGCCTTCAAGGACCACATGTTCGTGGTCCACGACGGCGACCGCCTGGGCGGATACGTGCTGGCCACACCGCCGAACGAGGGGCAGAGCTGGATCCTGACCCTGGGCGTCGCACCCGGCATGCGCCATCGCGGGCTGGGCCGGCAGCTGATGAGGGAGGCGCTGGACCATCTGCGGGCCGAAGGCGCGCGCACCGCCCGCCTCGGGGTGAGACCGGAGAACGTCACCGCCATCAGGCTCTACATCTCCCTGGGGTTCACCCCCGACCCGGGCGGCCCCCGCCACGACTACTTCGGCCCCGGCGAGGACCGGCTGCTCATGACGTTGGCTCTGTAGGAGCGCCGAACCGTCGCACATACGCCTTCTGCCAAGGCGTCTCCACCGCGTGGCGGTCGTAGTGGCGGCGGACGAAGTCGACCGCCGCCTGCGGGGGGACGCCGTCCAGGACGGCCAGGCAGGCGAGGGCGGTGCCGGTGCGACCGCGGCCGCCGGCGCAGGCGATCTCCACGCGCTCGTCGGCCGCCCGGCGCCACGCCTCGGTGAGGGCCGCGCGGGCGTCCCTGCGGTCGGCGGGAAGGCGGAAGTCGGGCCACCGGAGCCAGCGGGACTCCCAGGGCGCCCCCGCAGGACGCCGGCCGAGCAGGTAGAGGCCGTAGGCGGGGGCGGGCGCCGACGGGTCGAGCGGGCGGCGCAGGCCGCGGCCGCGGATCAGCCGGCCGGAGGGCAGCGCGAGCACTCCGGGTGCGTCCTCACTCCAGGCCCATGCGTCCTTCTCCATCGCTCCACTCAAACGTGTTCACGGGAACCGGGCAACCGATTGCGGCCCACCGGTGGTCTGGGGGGCGAGGAGGGTGCTTGATGCAGGCCGAACAAGAGGACCGGTTCCACGAGTTCGTCAGAGCGCGGTGGTCCCGGCTGGTGCGAACCGCGTATCTGCTCACCGGGGACGTCCATCACGCGGAGGACCTGACGCAGACCGCGCTGGCCAAGGCGTACCGGTCGTGGCGGCGGATATCGCGCAGCGACAGCCCGGAGGCGTACGTGCGGCGGATGCTGGTCACGTGCAACAGCGACCGGTTCCGCAAGCGGCGGGTCACCGAGGCGCTGACCGCGGCGCCCCCGGACCGGGCGGGGCTCGACGAGAGCGCGGGCCGGGTGGAGGAGCGCGGCTCGCTGCTCGCGGGGCTCGCCCAACTGCCGCCCAGACAGAGGGCGGTGGTGGTGCTCCGGTACTGGGAGGACCTCTCCGAGGCGGAGGTGGCCGAGGTACTCGGCTGCTCGACCGGCACGGTCAAGAGCCAGGCGTCGAAGGGTCTGGCGAAGTTGCGAACGTATCCGGGACTGTCCGCGGGCCGCACGCCGGCGGACGGTCGGGGGCAGGGAGACAGCAGTGAACGAGACAGGCGGGCAAGAGGACTTCGGGTTCGAGGAGCGGATGCGTGAGTTGCTCGCGGAGGACGCGTACACCATCAGCCCCTCCCCCGCGCCGTATCCGGCGATCCGGCAGCGGGGACTGACCGAGCGGCGGCGGCGCGTGGCGCTGACGGGAGCGGTGCTGGCGGCGCTGGCCGCGGTGCCGGTGGGGGCGTACGCCGTGGCCGGCGGGCACGGGGGGCGGGGCTCCGACACGGCGGCGCCGAAGCCGTCGGCGGGCGTCCCGGGCGGCACGGCCGCGAACCCGGGCACGACGGCGGGCACGACGGCGGGCGGCGACGCCTCCGGGCCCGCGCGGCCGGCCACGGACGGTCAGCTGCTGGACGGGATCACCTTCGCGCAGGCGGCGGACGGGCTGGCGGCGTGCCTGAAGGCCGAGGGCGGGACTAAGGCCCGGCTGGGCAGGGCCCGGGACTACCGGATCATCCTCGCCGCGAAGAGCACGGGCGACTCCAACGCCCCCGGTGACGGCTTCCACGTCGTCGGCGTGAAGGAACAGCCGGCCGGCTTCCGGGTGGTGTGCGACATCGAGGACGGCGTGGCCTCCGGCGTCAGCGTCAGCTCGGGCGAGGCGAACTCGCCGGCCGCGGGCGTGGTCGTGCCCGATGTGAACGGCGGTGTGCTGTACCAGCAGTCGTTCCTCGACAAGGGGCACTGGAAGCTGCCGTTCCGCTGGGCGGCCATCGGAACCGTCCAGCCGTCGGTGGCCAAGGTGACCGTCTCCTACGGCGACGCGGGCCCGGTCGCCGCCGCCCTCGACCACGGCTGGTTCGTGGCCGCGGGGATGCTGGACCGGCAGGTCGCGCTGGCCCCGCACGTGAAGGGGTACGACGGCGCGGGCAAGCTCGTCTACGACTCCGACACGGACGGCACGTACCGCCGGACGCTGCCCTAGGACGCCTTCCATCCCGGCCGCGGTCACGGTGTGCCCGGCGTCACCAATCCCGACTCGTAGGCGACGATGACCAGTTGGGCCCGGTCCCGGGCGCCCAGCTTGCCCATGATCCGGCTGACGTGGGTCTTGGCGGTGAGCGGGCTGAGGCCCAGCGTCTCGCCGATCTCGGCGTTGGTCAGCCCACGGGCGACGAGGGCGAGCACCTCGCGCTCCCGTTCGGAGAGTCCCTCCGGCCCGCCGACCACGGGCGGCCCGGAGGGGCTGCGCAGGAACCGGGCGATCAGCCGGGCCGTCGGCCCCGGCGACAGCAGCGCCTCGCCGGCGGCGACCGTGCGGATGGCGTCGAGGAGTTCGGCGGGCCGGGTGTCCTTCACCAGGAAGCCGGAAGCGCCCGCCCGGAGCGCCTCGACGATGTTCGCGTCCGTGTCGTAGGTGGTCAGGACCAGTACCCGGACCCCGGCCAGGTCCTCGTCGGCGGCGATCAGCCGGGTCGCCTCGATGCCGTCGAGATCGGGCATGCGGACGTCCATGACGACGAGGTCGGGCCGCTCGCCGCGGGCCGCCGCCAGCGCCTCCCGGCCGGTGCCTGCCTGCCCGACGACCTCCATGTCCGGCGCGGACTCGACGAGCATGGCGAACGCGGCCCGGACCAGGGTCTGGTCGTCGGCCAGCAGCACCTTGATGGTCCGGCCCGCGCTCATCGGCTCTCCTCCGTCGGCAGCACGGCTCTCACCGTGAAGCCCCTCCCGTCGTCCCGCGGCCCCGCGGTCAGCGTGCCGCCGACGCTGCGGGCGCGTTCGCGCATGCCGACGAGCCCGAAGCCCGGCGCGTCCGCGGCGGACCGGGACCGGCCGACGCGCGCGTCCCCGCCCGGGACCGCCCGCGCCCCGGCTCTCGGCGCGGCGCCCCGGACGTAGGCGGCCTGCGCCCCGGCGCCCGTCGTGCCGACGCTCCTCGTGGCGGCGCCCGGAGTGCCGGCGTCGCCCGCCCCGTCGTCGGTGATCTCGACCCGCACCGCGCCCTGTGCCTCGTACACCCGCACCCGCACCTCCACCGGCGCACCGTGCCGTCCGCCGTGCCGGACCGCGTTGGTCAGCGCCTCCTGGACGATCCGGTAGACGGCCGCGCCGACCGACGGCGGCGTCCCGGGCGCCGTCACCGTCACCGAGAGGTCGACCTCCGCCCCGGCCGCCCGCGCCGTCTCCACGAGGTCGGCCAGGCCGTGCAGGCCGGGGAGCGGCCCGCGGGCGTCGGGGGCGCCGTTCTCGCGCAGCACCTCCAGCGTCGTACGGATCTCGGCGCGCGCACTGCGACAGGTCTCGGCGATGTCGTCGAGGGCCTTGGCCACGGCCGCGCGGTCGAGACGCTCGGGGTCCGCCGTCAGGACGTGGGCGGCTACGGAGGTCTGCACGCCGACCAGGGTGATGGTGTGCGCCAGCAGGTCGTGCAGGTCACGGGCGATGCGCAGACGCTCCTCGGCGACCCGGCGGCGGGCCTCCTCGTCCCGGGTGCGTTCCGCGCGCTCGGCGCGCTCCACGATGGCGGCGACGTACTGACGGTAGAAGCGGGCGCTCATGCCGCAGAACAGGACGGCGATGACCCAGCCGGAGATCCGCAGCACCTCCAGCACGCCGTCGGGGTTGGTGAGGGCGTTGGCGACCAGTGTCACGCCGAGGACGCCGACGCCGGTGAGCAGCGTGCGGCGTGCCGTGCCGCTCGCCGCGACGGTGTAGAGCGCCACCATGGTCGCGGCGATGGGCGCGTCGTGATCGTAGTCGAGGACGTGGTACGGCACGATGCAGGCCACCACCGCGAGCAGGACCGCCAGCGGGGAGCGGCGGCGCCACACGATTGACACGTGGCCCGCGATCAGCAGCGTCCAGCCGAGTGCGTGGGGACGGCCCTCGCCGCCGCCGAGGGCGACGGCCGTGGCGAACAGGGTCGTCCCCGCGGCCAGCAGCGCGTCGGTGCGGGTGCGGTGCGGGGCGGTGAAGGGGTCTCGGTTGATCACCGTCATGATCCGCTCGCCCCGCCGGGGTCGCGCCGGTGTCGTGGATTCCTGCACGGGACCATCCTGAGGCAACCGGGCGCCCCTCCGGTCAAGAGGGGCGCCCGGGCGCTCAGGCGAACTGCCGCTCACGTGCGGCGGCTTCGGGCTTTTCCGGCGCACGGGACAGCCGGCCCGGCCACCACACCCTCCGGCCCAGCGCCACGCTCGCGCTGGTCACCAGGTAGGTCCGCACGAGGAAGGTGTCCAGGAGCACGCCCACCGCGATCACGAAGCCCAGTTCGACGAGTTGCACGAGTCCCATGTTCGTCAGGACGGCGAAGGTCGCGGCGAGGACGAGCCCGGCGGAGGCGATGACCCCGCCGGTGGTGCGCAGCGCGGTCAGCGCCGCCTCGTCGGGTTCGGCGCCGCGCAGCGACTCCTCCCGCATCCGGTGCATCAGGAAGATGCCGTAGTCGACGCCGAGGGCGACCAGGAAGACGAAGGACAGCAGACCGAGCCCGGGATCCGTGCCCTCGAACCCGAACACCGGCCCGAACACCAGCCCGCCGAGTCCGAGGGCCGCGCCCCACACCGCCACCACGGCGGCGACCAGCATCAGCGGTGCGACCAGGGAGCGCAGCAGCAGGATCAGGATGAGCAGGACGGAGACGAGGACGATCGGCACGACGACGAGCCGGTCGCGGGCGTTGGCGTCCGCGAGGTCGATCTGCTGGGCGCTGGGCCCGCCCACGTAGGAGTCGGGCAACCGCTTCCGCAGTGCCTCGATCGTCGCCGTCTCGGCTGCGGACTGCGGTGGTGCGGCGGCGGTCACCGCGATCTCCGTCCAGCCTGCCCCGGTACGGCCCCGGCGGGCGTCGGCGACACCGTGCGTGTCCCGGATCGCGGCGAGGGCGGCGTCGGCCCGGCCGGCCGGGGTCAGCACGTCGACGGGCCGGGCGGACTGCTCGGGGAAGGCATCGGCCAGGGTCTGCATGGCGACGACCGACTCGGGCCGGTCGACGAAGGAGTCCTGCTCCCTGACCGCGCCGGGCAGGTTGAGCGCGCCCAGCGCGAGCGCGCCGAGCAGCACGGCGCCGGCCGCCAGAACGGTCCGCGGGCGCCGCCCGGCCGAGGCGCCCATCGCGGCGAACAGCGTCCGGCGTGCCCTGGGCGTGCTGCCGTGGGCGGGAATCAGCGGCCAGAACACGCGGCGGCCCAGCAGGACGAGGAGCGCGGGCAGCAGCGTCAGCATCGTGACGAGCGCGCACAGCACACCCACCGTGCCCAGCGGGCCCATGCCCCGGTTGGAGTTGAGGTCGGCGGCGAGCAGGCACAGCAGTCCGGCGGCGACGGTCCCGGCGGAGGCGAGCACGGCAGGACCGCAGCCGCGCAGCGCGGCCCGCATGGCGTCGTAGGGCCGCTCGAAGCGCCGCAGCTCCTCCCGGTAGCGGGAGACGAGCAGCAGGGCGTAGTCCGTGCCGGCGCCGAAGACGAGGATGGTCATGATGCCCGAGCTCTGCCCCGACACCGTGGTGCCGAAGGTCTGGTTGAGGCCGTAGGCGACGCCCATGGAGAGGTAGTCGGCGATCCCGGCCACCGCGAGCGGCACCAGCCACAGCACGGGGCTGCGGTAGATGAGGATCAGCAGGAGGGCGACGACGCCGACGGTCGTGTAGAGCAGCGGGCCGCCGAGCGAGTCGTAGACCTTGGTGGCGTCCGTGGCCAGCGCGCCCGTTCCGCCCACCTCCACGGTCAGCCCGCCCCGGCTGTGGGCGACGTCCCGTACGTCCTCGACGAACGCGTCCCGCTTGTCCTCGTCGGTGCCGGGCTCGTTGGTCGCGACCGGGTACATGAGCGTGCCGCCGTCGGCGGACGGGACGCCTCGCGGGGCCCCGGTCAGCACGTGGTCCCCGGCGATCCGCGCGAGCTGCTCCTGCGCGGTCGTGCGGTCGGCGGCGGTCAGGCCGCCGTCGCGGTGGTAGACCAGCACCAGCTCGGTGGTCTCGCCGCCGGGCAGCTGCTCCTGGAGTCTCGCGGCCCGGGTCGAGTCGGCGCTCGCCGGCAGGTAGTCGGTGACCCGGTCGTGCTGCACGTCGGCGAGCGAGGCGGCGAACGGCGAGGCGAGCGCGAGCACGCCCGCCCACAGCACGAGCACGACCCAGGGGACGACGCTGCGTCCGCCCTTCGTCCGTCCGGTCCTGATGAAATCTCCGGCCCCCATGAACGGGACCTCCCTTCGGCGCGGCTGTCTGGCTTGCGTTCTCCAGACTTCCGGCGAGGGAGGGGCGGATCGTCGCGCCCGGGGGCGACTTCGGGGGTACTCCCGGGGGCGGCCGGGCCGCCGCCCTACTCCCCGGGGAGTAGTCAGGACGGCGTGCGGGCCGCCGCGAGGAGGCGGGTCACGTCGTCCGCGCAGATCGTCAGGGCCGCGCCCACCGTCGCGAGGACCTCGCGTTCGGCCGGGGTGTACGGGCCGTCCGCGAGGGCGATCCGGGCGCCCTGCAGCAGGATCGATTCGCGTCCGACGGGGGCGAGGTGGGGTGTGAGCGGGTCGAGGGCCTCGTGGAGCTCTATGGCGAGCCCGGGGGCGTACGGCTCGCCGTAGCTGCGGCCGGTGTCGGCGGCCAGCGCGTCGACGAGGGCGGCGAGCTGTTCCTCCGTGCAGTCGGCGAAGCCGGCCGCGCGGACCGCTCCCGCCGCGGTCTCGAGGGCGGGCCGGGCGCAGCCGCCGCCCGCGGACAGCACCGCGAGGGCGACGGTGTGGACGGCGTCGCGGAGCATCGCCGAGAAGCGGACGGTGGTGGGGTGGTCGAGGACGTCGGCGCCGAAGTGCCGGCGGCAGGCCGCGCACTCGACGACCGGGCCGGTCTCGCCGCGCGGCAGGACGGGCACGCCGAGCACGGTGAAGCGGCGCTGGCCGGTGAGCCGCTGGTAGTTGCGGTCTCCGCCGCAGCCCGGGCAGAAGAACTCGCCGTCGCCGACGGGCGTCCACGCGGTGCGGGTGCCCAGGATGCGGGCACCCCTGGTGACACGGCCGTCTCGTCCCCGTTCTGGCAGCACGTCGCACCTCCATCAGCCGCGGCAACATCGCCGCACGCCCCCGTGATGTTAGCCACATCATTGAGGTGCAGTCAGCACCCAGGACGAGACCTCTCCGTGACCTCCACGGTCGGATGGCCGATAAACGACGGGGCCCCGGCCGCCGGGTACGGCGGCCGGGGCCCCAAACCACTGAGGGGGGTGGTCAGCGGCTCGCGCGGTTGACGGCCGAGACGACCGCCTTCAGCGAGGCGCGTGTGGTGTTCGCGTCGATGCCGATGCCCCACAGGACCTTGTCGCCGATGGCGCACTCGATGTACGAGGCGGCCTGCGCGGAGGCGCCTTCGCTCATCGTGTGCTCCTGGTAGTCAAGGAGGCGTACGTCGACACCCACGTTCGCCAGGGCGTCGAAGAAGGCCGAGATCGGACCGTTGCCGGTGCCGGTCAGGACGGTGTCCTCGCCGTCGACCGTGGCCTCGACGGTGAGGGTGTCCACGCCGTCGGTGTCGGTGGTCGACTGGCCCGTGCGGACCTGGATGCGGCCCCAGGGGTTCTCCGGGTTCGGCAGGTACTCGTCCTGGAAGACCGCCCAGATGGCACCGCCCGTGACTTCGCCGCCCTCGGCGTCCGTCTTGGCCTGGATGAGCTTGGAGAACTCGATCTGCATCCGGCGGGGCAGGTCCAGCTTGTGGTCGTTCTTCAGGACGTACGCGATGCCGCCCTTGCCGGACTGCGAGTTGACGCGGATGACGGCCTCGTAGGAGCGGCCGACGTCCTTGGGGTCGATCGGCAGGTACGGGACGGCCCACTCGATGTCGTCGACGGTGACGCCCTTGGCGGCCGCGTCGGCCTCCATGGCGTCGAAGCCCTTCTTGATGGCGTCCTGGTGGGAACCGGAGAAGGACGTGTAGACCAGGTCGCCCACGTACGGGTGGCGCGGGTGGACCTCCATCTGGTTGCAGTACTCCCACGTGCGACGGATCTCGTCGATGTCGGAGAAGTCGATCTGCGGGTCGACGCCCTGGGAGAACAGGTTCATGCCCAGGGTGACCAGGTCGACGTTGCCGGTGCGCTCGCCCTGCCCGAACAGGCAGCCCTCGACGCGGTCGGCGCCCGCCATCAGCGCCAGCTCGGCGGCGGCGACGGCGGTGCCGCGGTCGTTGTGCGGGTGGACGGAGACGACGACGTGCTCGCGGCGGGAGAGGTTGCGGCTCATCCACTCGAAGCGGTCGGCGTGCGTGGAGGGCGTGGAGCGCTCGACGGTGGCCGGCAGGTTCAGGATGATCTCGCGGCCGGGACCGGGCTGGTAGACGTCCATCACCGCCTCGCAGACCTCCAGGGCGAAGTCCAGCTCGGTGTCGGTGAAGATCTCGGGGCTGTACTGGTAGCCGAACTCCGTCTCCGGGCCCAGCAGTTTCTCCGCGTACTCCATGACCAGGCGGGTGCCGTCGACGGCGATCTGCTTGATGTCGTCCTTGGAGCCGCGGAAGACGACCCGGCGGAACACGGGCGCGGTGGCGTTGTACAGGTGGACGGTCGCCCGCTTGGCGCCCTTCAGGGACTCCACGGTCCGCTCGATCAGGTCCTCACGGGCCTGGGTCAGTACGGAGATCGTGACGTCGTCCGGGATCGCGCCCTCTTCCTCGATGATCGAGCGCACGAAGTCGAAGTCGGTCTGTCCGGAGGCCGGGAAGCCGACCTCGATCTCCTTGTAGCCCATCTTGACCAGCTGGTCGAACATCCGGCGCTTGCGCTCGGGCGACATGGGGTCGATCAGGGCCTGGTTGCCGTCGCGCAGGTCGGTGGAGAGCCAGCGGGGGGCGGCGGTGATCCGGTTGTTCGGCCAGGTGCGGTCGGGGATGTCGACCTGGTCGTACCGCCCGTACTTGTGGATCGGCATCTGGCTGGGCTGCTGGCGGTTCGCCATGGGCTGTTGGCTCCTCGGGGTGACCGGAGAAAGTCCGGACGGAAGGACGGCCGACACGCAACACCAAGCTCCGCGGGGAGGGGGTCGGCCTCGACTACAGGCCCTCGCCGCGGCAGCTAAGGAGAAGCAGCCCGAAACGCATAGTGCTCCGCAGCCTAGCCGAGCCGCATCTGTCGCGGTGGTCCGTATCAGTATGCGGGACCACCGGGAGCAACTGAAGAGAAAAGGGACGAAACGTGCGCCATACCACGTGAAGCCAGGAATCTGCCGTGTTTGTCACCGTTTTTCACCGATCATGGTTGCCTGTCGTGACAGTCGGGTCACACAGTGCAAAGGTGCCGGGCATGACGACCCACGGGGGCTTCGAGCCCGTCTTCTGCACCGTCGTACCGCCGCACCTCCTGCACCGGCTGGCGCACAGCGACGACCCCGCGCTCTCCGGTCCCGCCCGGCGCACCCTCCTGCGCGACCAGGAGCTGCGCGGCCTCCGCCAGGTGACCACCGAGTTCCGCCTGGCCGCCGCCCCGGCCGTGAAGGCCCCCTCCGACCAGCCGCTGCGCACGATCTACGACTGCGGGCACGGCACGGACCTGCCCGGCGACAAGGTCCGCTCCGAGGGCCAGGACCCCGGCCGGGACGCGACCGTCAACCGTGCCTACTCCGGGCTCGGCGCCACCTTCGACCTCTATCTGAAGGCCTACCGGCGGCACTCCATCGACGACGACGGCCTGCCGCTGGACGCCAGCGTCCACTACGACGAGGGCTACAACAACGCCTTCTGGAACGGCGAGCAGATGGTGTTCGGCGACGGCGACGGCGAGATCTTCCTCGACTTCACCAACTCCGTCGACGTCATCGGGCACGAGCTCACCCACGGCGTCACCCAGTACACGGCGAACCTGACCTACTACGGCCAGCCCGGCGCCCTCAACGAGTCGATGTCCGACGTCTTCGGCTCGCTCATCAAGCAGTACTCGCTCGGCCAGACCGCCGCCGAGGCCGACTGGCTGATCGGCGCGGGCCTGCTCGCCCCGGACGTCACCGGCTCCGCCCTGCGCTCGATGAAGGCCCCGGGCACCGCGTACGACGACGACGTCCTCGGCAAGGACCCGCAGCCCGCGACCATGGACGAATACGTCCGCACCAGCCGCGACAACGGCGGCGTGCACATCAACTCGGGCATCCCCAACCACGCGTTCTACCTGGCCGCCGCCGCCCTCGGCGGATACGCCTGGGAGAAGGCGGGTCAGATCTGGTACGACGTGCTGACCGGCGGCGAGCTCGCGGAGAAGGCCCCCTTCACCGACTTCGCCGCGCTGACGGTGAAGGCGGCGCGCGAGCGGTTCGGCGACGGCGGCGACGAGTTCCAGGCCGTGCAGAAGGCGTGGGAGCAGGTCGGGGTGCGGATCCTGTAGTTCCGTACTACACAGGGACCCATGCGTATTCAGGTGAGGCGCTCGGGCGGGTTCGCGGGCATCGAGCGGCAGGCCGAGGTGGACACGGCGGGGCGGCCCGACGCCGGCGAGTGGCACGCCCTGGCCGCGCAGGCGGTCGCCGACGGCCGGGGCACGCCCCCGCAGGGCGTGCCCGACGGCTTCCGTTACGAGATCACGGTGGACGGGCGGACCGTCCACGCGGCCGACCCCCGACTGACCTCGCAACAGCGCGAGCTGATCACGAGAGTGCTGAAGGAAGGCGCCTGACGGGCAGTTCCCGTAAGGGCGTTGACTTCCTTACCCATCGGTAAGGATGATCCCGACCATGGCGAACGATCCGCGCGAGGCGGCGCATCCGATCCCCCGGTTCCCGGCGGACTTCCTGTGGGGCGTGTCCACGTCCGCACACCAGATCGAAGGCTCGGCGGACGAGCGCGAAGCGTCCGTCTGGGACGTCTTCACGGCCGAGCCGGGACGGGTGAAGGACGGCTCCACGGCGGCGGTGGCGTGCGACCACGTCCGCCGCCACGCCGAGGACGTGGCCCTCCTCGCGGGGCTCGGCGTCAACGCCTACCGCTTCTCCGTCTCCTGGCCGCGGGTCAACGCCCCCGGCGGCCTCGACTTCTACGACCGGCTCGTGGACGAGCTGCTGGCGGCGGGCGTCCGCCCGGTGCCGACCCTCTTCCACTGGGACCTGCCGGCGGACCTCGACTGGCTGGAGCGGGACACGGCGTCCCGGTTCGCGCAGTACGCGTCCGTCGTGGTGGACCGGCTCGGGGACCGCGTCACGAAGTGGATCACCCTCAACGAGCCCGCCGAGCACACCCTGCTGGGCCACGCGCTCGGCACCCACGCGCCCGGCAAGCAGCTCCTCTTCGACGCGCTGCCCGCCGCCCACCACCAGCTGCTCGGCCACGGTCTCGCCGTGCAGGCGCTGCGCGCGGCCGGCGCCGCGGACATCGGCATCGCCAACTCGCACGGCCCGACCTGGCCGGCCTCGCGGGAACCCGCCGACGTGGAGGCGGCGGCGTTCTACGACGTCCTGCTCAACCGCCTGTTCGCGGAGCCCCTGCTGCTCGGCGAGTACCCGGAGGGCCTCGGCGAGCTGATGCCCGGCGACGTCGCGGCCGACCTGAAGATCATCGGCGAGCCGCTCGACTGGTACGGCGTCAACTACTACGCCCCGACCCGGGTGGGCGCCCCGCAGGGCACGGAGATCGAGTTCGGCGGGATCACCATGCCGGCCGAACTCCCCTTCTCCGTCCAGGAGATCGAGGGCGTCCCGGTGACCGACTTCGGCTGGCCGGTCGTCCCCGAGGGTCTGACCGAGCTCCTGACGACCTTCAAGGACCGCTACGGCGACCGCCTCCCGCCGGTCGTCATCACCGAGAACGGCTGCTCCTACGAGGGTCTCGACGACCAGGCCCGGATCGCCTACCTGGACGGCCACCTCCGCGCCCTGCACCGGGCCATGGAGGCGGGCGTCGACGTCCGCGGCTACTTCGTCTGGTCGCTGCTGGACAACTTCGAGTGGGCGGAGGGCTACGCACGGCGCTTCGGCCTCGTGCACGTCGACTTCGCGACGCAGGTACGCACCCCGAAGGCGTCCTACGCCTGGCTGCGGGACGTCCTCCAGGCGCAGAGATGACGACGGCGGACAGGGCCCCGACGGCCGCCCTGGCCGAGCCCGTCGAACGGGTGGGCCGCGGCTGGACGTCGGCCCTGTCCCTCGCCAACGGGGCGATCTGGGTGGGCTGGTACGGCCCCCTGCAGATCCTGCTGGCCTCCCAGGCCGAGGACTTCGCACCCGGCTCCGGCATGTCGAAGGAGGCGATGCTGGCCTGGGTGACGGGCGTCGGAGCGGTCGTCTCGCTGGCGGCGAACCCGCTCTTCGGCGCGCTGTCGGACCGCACGACGTCCCGCCGGGGCCGCCGCACCCCGTGGATCGTGGCCGGGACGGCGGGCGGCGCCCTGTCGCTGCTGCTGCTCGCGGGGGCACGCGGGGTCTGGACGATGGCGCTGGGCTGGTGCCTGGTGCAGCTCACGCTGAACGCGGCCTTCGCGGCGGTGACGGCGGCCGTCCCCGACCGGGTCCCCCGGCTCCAGCGGGGCTCGGTGGGCGGTTGGCTGGGCGTGGCGCAGATCCTCGGCGTGGTCGGCGGCACGGGGCTGGCGACGGCCGCCGGGGGCGTCGGGGCGGGATACACGGCGTGCGCGCTCTTCACGGCGCTGGGCGTGCTGCCGTACGTGCTGCGGTACGAGGATCTGCGGCTGGCGGAGGAGGACCGGCCGCCCTGGTCCTGGCGGGGCTTCGCGGCCGGCTTCTGGCTGAGCCCGCGCCGATACCCCGACCTCGGGTGGGCGTGGCTGACCCGCTTCCTGATGAACCTGAGCAACGCGCTGGTGCTGCTCTACCTCCTGTACTACCTGCGCGACCGCCTGCACCACGCCGACCCCGAAGGGGGCGTGCTGATCCTCACGGCGGTGAACGGGCTGACGCTGCTCGCCACCGTCGTCGTCGGCGGCGTCTGGTCGGACCGGCTCGGCCGGCGCAAGCCGTTCGTGATCTGGTCGGGCGTGCTGATGGCGGCGGCGACGGCCATGCTGGCGGTCTGGCAGACCTGGCCCGGGGCCGTCGTGGCGGCGGCGGTGCTGGGCGTCGGCTTCGGCGTGTTCACCTCGGTCGACTTCGCGCTGATGACGGACGTGCTGCCGAAGGCCGGGGACCGGGGCAAGGACCTGGGCGTCATCAACGTGGCCAACGCCCTGCCCCAGGTCGCCGCGCCCGCCCTCGCCGCCCCGATCGTGACGTACCTGGGCGGCTACCGGATGCTGTACCTGGTCTCCGCCGTGATCTGCCTGGCGGGAGCGGTGCTGGTGGGGCGGATCAGAGGGGTGGACTGAGACACCGCCCGGCAGCCGCCTCAGAAGCCCAGCTTGCGCAGCTGCTTGGGGTCGCGCTGCCAGTCCTTGGCCACCTTCACATGGAGGTCCAGGAAGACCGGCGTGCCCAGCAGCGCCTCGATCTGCTTGCGGGACTTGATGCCGACGTCCTTCAGTCGCTTGCCCTTGGGGCCGATGATGATGCCCTTCTGGCTGGGGCGCTCGATGTAGATGTTGGCGTGGATGTCGAGGAGCGGCTTCTCCGCGGGCCGGTCCTCCCGCGGGAGCATCTCCTCGACGACGACCGCGATGGAGTGCGGCAGCTCGTCGCGGACGCCCTCCAGCGCCGCCTCGCGGATCAGCTCGGCGACCATCACCTGCTCGGGCTCGTCGGTCAGGTCGCCCTCGGGGTAGAGCGGCGGGCTCTCGGGGAGCATCGGGACCAGGAGGTCGGCGAGCAGCTCGACCTGCTGGTCGCCCACCGCCGAGACCGGCACGATCTCCGCCCACTCGAAGCCCAGCTCCTTGCCGAGCTGGTCGATCGCGATGAGCTGTTCGGCGAGCGCCTTGGAGTCCACCAGGTCGGTCTTGGTGATGACCGCGACCTTCGGCGTGCGCTTGATCCCGGCCAGCTCCTTGGCGATGAACCGGTCGCCGGGGCCGAGCTTCTCGTTGGCCGGCAGACAGAAGCCGATGACGTCGACCTCGGCCCAGGTGGCGCGCACGACGTCGTTGAGCCGCTCGCCGAGCAGGGTGCGCGGCTTGTGCAGCCCCGGCGTGTCCACGAGGATCAGCTGGGCCTCCGGCCGGTGCACGATGCCCCGCACGGTGTGCCGCGTGGTCTGCGGACGGTTCGAGGTGATCGCCACCTTCTTCCCGACCAGAGCGTTCGTGAGGGTGGACTTGCCGGCGTTGGGGCGGCCCACGAAGCAGGCGAAGCCGGCACGGTGGACGGACTCGGCCGACTGCTCGGGTGACTGGTTGCGAACGCTCATGGCCCCCATTCTCCCTGATCCGGAAAGCACCGCCGTACACACGAGCGGTCGGGCCCCGGACGGTGAGCTCCCGGAAACCTCCACGCAACGAAACGTTGCGGAAACACACCCGTGCACTGGAGGAAACGCAGGGCGGTGACCCTCTGACGAGCCCCCGCATCGTTGGAGACATCGTGACTCTGGCCGCCGCCCACGCGAACACCGGCGACACCGCCTGGCTGCTCGCCGCCACCGCTCTCGTCCTGCTGATGACCCCGGGACTGGCCCTCTTCTACGGCGGCATGGTCCGCACGAAGAGCGTCCTCAACATGCTCATGATGAGCTTTGTGTCGATCGCCCTGGTCACGGTGGTGTGGCTGGCGGCCGGCTACTCCCTGGCCTTCGGAGAGGACGCCGGCGGCGGCCTCATCGGCGGGCTCGAGCACGCCGGGATGGCCGGCCTCGGCCCGGACAGCGTCCAGGGCACGGTCCCGACCCTGCTGTTCGCCACCTTCCAGCTCACCTTCGCGATCATCACGGCCGCGCTGATCAGCGGCGCGATCGCGGACCGGGCGAAGTTCGCGGCCTGGCTGGTCTTCGTGCCGGTCTGGGCGCTGCTCGTATACGTTCCCGTCGCGCACTGGGTGTGGGGCCCGGGCGGCTGGATCCTCGAGCGGCTCGGCGCGCTGGACTTCGCGGGCGGCCTGCCCGTGGAGATCACGTCCGGGGCCTCCGGTCTGGCGTTGTGCCTGGTGCTGGGCCCGCGGCTGGGCTTCAAGAAGGACGCGATGCGTCCGCACAACCTGCCCATGGTGATGCTCGGCGCCGGCCTGCTGTGGTTCGGCTGGTTCGGCTTCAACGCCGGTTCCGCGCTGGGCGCCAACGGACTGGCGGCAGCGGCCTTCCTCAACACGCTGGCGGCCGGCTGCACCGGCCTGCTGGGCTGGCTCTTCGTCGAGCAGAAGCGCGACGGCCACCCGACGACGCTGGGCGCGGCGTCCGGCGCCGTCGCGGGCCTGGTGGCGATCACGCCGTCCTGCGGCTCGGTCTCCCTCCTGGGCGCGCTGGTCGTGGGCCTCGCCGCCGGCGTCGTCTGCTCCTACGCCGTGAGCTGGAAGTTCCGGCTCGACTACGACGACTCCCTCGACGTGGTCGGCGTCCACCTGGTCGGCGGCGTCATCGGAACGCTCCTGATCGGCGTCTTCGCCGTGGACACCATGACCGGCGGCCCCGAGGGCCTGCTGCACGGCGGCGGGTTCGGGCAGCTCGGCAGGCAGCTGGTCGCGGTGATCGCGGTCGCCGTCTACGCCTTCACCGTGACCTACGGCATCGGCAAGCTGCTCGACCGCACGATCGGCCTGCGCGCCGACGAGGACCACGAGCACACCGGCCTGGACCTTACGGTGCACGCCGAGACGGCATACGATCACGGCGTCCTGGGCCACGGCGCCCCGGTCTCCGCGCACTCCGTCCCCTCCGCCCAGAAGGTCAAGCCACACGCATGAAGCTCATCACCGCGATCGTCAAGCCCTACCGCCTCGACGAGGTCAAGACGGCCCTGCAGGAGCTCGGCGTGCACGGTCTGACCGTGACCGAGGCCAGCGGCTACGGCCGGCAGCGCGGCCACACCGAGGTGTACCGGGGCGCCGAGTACCAGGTCGACCTCGTGCCCAAGGTCCGTATCGAGGTCGTCGTCGAGGACGCCGAGTCCGAGGCCGTCATCGACGCGATCGTGCGCGCCGCGCACACCGGCAAGATCGGCGACGGCAAGGTGTGGGCGCTCCCGGTCGAGACGGTCGTCCGGGTCCGCACGGGCGAGCGCGGCCCGGACGCGCTCTGACCTCCGCGCTCTAACCCCCGGCGGTCTGGCCGGTTCTCGTCGGCCGGTGAGCGGGGGGCGGCTGTGCGCCGCGGCCGGGCCGTGTGACGCCGGCGCCCCGGGCCCCGTCGGGGCGGCTTCGCCGGCGCCGTCGGACCAGGAACCACACCCCTGCGGCGATGCCGGCCGCCACGACCGCGAGGACCAGCCACGGCGCCGTCACGAACGACGCCGTCGCCGACTCCTCGGTCCTCGTGGCGGTCGCCGTCAGCTTCACGTCCGTCCGGTCGAGGTGGGGGGCGTCGGTCCAGCGTTCGGTGAGCCGGACGCGCTGGCCGGGGAGGAGCTGGGAGGGCACCTTCGTCAGGCGGCGGTCGAGGAGGGTGCGGCCGAACAGACCCCGCGCCGTCAGCCGCACCTTCGGATCGAGGGTGACGTTGCCGGTGTTGTGCAGGGTGTAGGAGATCGTCGCGGTGCTGTCGCCGAAGCCCGGCACCAGCGGCTGGTGGTGGCCGATCCGGACGTCCTCGACGGCGAGCGCGGGCAGGGTGGGTCCGCCGACCTGGAGGTAGACGCGGGCGGCGACCGCCCGCTGCACGCCGAGCGCGACCGAGCCGTCGCCCCGCTCGACGCGTTCGTCGAGGGCGACGACGGCCCCCGGATGGTCGCCCGGCTCGGCGCCCTCGGGCACCCGGACGGTGAACGGCACGGTGACGGTGCTGCGGCCGGGGACGGTGATCCGGTCCCGCGGCAGCTCGGCCCACGCGCCCACGCCCCGCATCCGCTCCCCCAGCGACCGGACGGCGAACCCGCCGTCGCGCGCGGTGTTGTACGCGTCGGCCGCGTACAGCCGGAAGGTGAGGGGCGCGTCGGTCTTGTTGGCGACGACGACCTTGTCCTCGATCGTCTGGCCGGGATCCGCGGAGACGTAGAAATAGGGCCGCGCTGCGACGGCCGAGGCGACGGGGTACACGGACCAGCTGCCGTTGTCGGCGGCCCGTGCGGGCGCGGGCGCGGCCAACAGCAGGCACAGGAGGAACGGCAGGAGGAGGACGTACGGCTTGCGCATGGGTGCGGACCCCCCACGGACGGGCTGCGACGGCGGCTGGGTGGACGGGCGGGTGCGGACCTGTGGGGCGGGCGCCCGGCCACCGGTGGAAAGGGTGCGTGCGATCAGCTGAGCGTGAGGGTCAGGACGCCGGCGTAGGTGCCCGGAGGCGTGAACGACGGTACGTCGAGGGACAGTCGGGCGTTGGCGGTGAACTCGCCGCCGGTGGCCGTGCCGTCGGGCGTGGACGCCAGGGTCGCCCCCGAGGCGCCGACCGTGCCCGCCGAACCGGCCTGACAGGTGCTCGGGCTGCCCGCCTTGGTGCTGCACGCGGGCGTCCAGCTCAGCCTGCCGGCGTCGATCTTGGCTCCGGAACCGCTGAAGTCGGTGACCTTGCCGGTCAGGGACCAGCCGGCGGGTCCGCCGCGGAAGTCCTTGACGGTGACCGTCTGCAGGGCGCCGGTGGAGGCGCCGCCCTGGCCGAACTCGACCCCGGACAGCTGGACGGCGTCCCCGGCCTGGGACATCGACAGCGTGCCCGCGCGGACCGTGGTGGTCACCTTCTGGCTGCCGGCCGGCACGGGCTGGTCGTCGATGACGACGTAGGCGACCGGTCCGGCGCCGAGGTCGGCGCTCCAGGCGCTCCCCTCGTACGCCACGACGCCGCTGGTGGTGAGGTCCCTGACGGCGAGCGAGCCGGAGATGCTCCCCTGCCCGTTCGCGGTCACGGTCGCGGTGTCCGCGGTCTGCGTGGATCCGGACCGGCCGGCCAGGGTGACCGACGCGCCCGGCGTGAAGCCGCTGCCGGTGACCGCGACGCTCGCCCCCGGGCTTCCGGAGGCCGAACCCAGCTGGATGGCACGGGTGTTGGCCGGCGGGTTGTCCGCCGCGGTGACCGTCTCCGACACCGGGGCGGGCGGGTTGGTCACCGTGCAGGGGGTGTCCAGCTCGAGGATGTAGCTGGTGTGGATGTTGTAGTCGCCGGGTGAGAGGGTGATCGCGCCGGGGCTGGTGACGGTGAACGTGCCGGTCATCGAGAACGACGGGAAGACGCCCTTGCCGGGCACCGGGTCGTTCTTCTTCGGGCCCGTCACGGTGATGCTGCCGGTCTGCGCGCCGCCGAGGGTGACCTTGCCCGTCGGCGTCATGATGTCGGCCGGCAGGGCCAGGTCGGTGGGGTTGCTCGCGGCGGGCGAGACCACCGTGTACGTCACGGTGACGGTGTCGCCGACCTCGGGCGTGGTGTCGTTCACCGCGAGTCTCGCGGTGGTGGTGCCGTCGATCGGCGGGATGCCGGCGATGGGCGGCGGAACACAGTGCGTCGGGAAGCTGACGTCGGTCGCGGCGCCGGCCGGACACGCCAGCGCCCCGCCCGCGGTGACCGCGAGCGCGGTGGCCCCGAGCAGTGACGCCCAGTGCCGTCTTCGGGAACTTCGGGGTGTCGAACCCATTGGTGCCCCCTCCTCCAGGGTGCGGGCGCAGCGGCTCTTCTGCGCCGACAGGGGGCATTGAGATGCGGATCGCGCGAGAAGTCAATGGGGACGGGCCAAAGAACTGATGGACCGTCAGCTTCCTGCTGCAGCAGGAGAACTGACGGCCCGCACGTACGGTTTCCGACCGCTATCAGTCGTAGACGAACGGCCCCGGCGCCTGCGGGCCGGTCGCCTTGCAGGTGACGGTGATCCCGAAGATGACCATCTTCAGCGAGCCGCCGTTGATGTCGAGACTGTCTCCGGAGGTCACAGTGCCGTTGAGCGGTCCGACCGTGATCGGTGCGCCGGTCGCCATGGCGGGGTTCACCGCACCGGCGAAGACCCTTGCGGCCCCGGTCGAGTTCGCCATCGTGAGCGTGGAGTTGATGCTGTTGGCGCTGATCGGGATCGGCGCGGTGATCGCGCTGGACGTGAGGGTGAGGGTGGCCGAGCTGCCGCTCTGGGTGGCCGTGAGGGTGGCCGCCCCGCCGCCGAAGAGTCCGCAGCTCGCGGTGAACGTGGCCGTCGTCGGGCCGACGGCGGCGGCAGAGGGCGCGAACGCCAGTCCGGTGACCGCGAGGGCCCCGGCCAGCATTGCCGCACCTGATCCGATTCTCTTGCCTCTCATGGGGTTTCCGGCTCCTTCCCGGATGTGGGGAGACGGACGGCCGAAGAACGGGACGGTGGGTGCGGACACCGGTGCCGGTGGGGGTGAATCTGACGGTCCGTCGGAACTTACGGTCTCATTGACCCGGGAGGGACGGGACACGGCAAGGCCGAATTCCGGCCGAGTTGAGAGCGGCGGCCGCGCCGCCTCGGCGGGGCGGCCGGGACGGCCGGGACGCCTGAGGCCTCCGGAACGGGACACGCGGGACGCCGACGACCGCCCCGCGCCTCAGCCGGCGGGGACGGTCAGCCGAACGGCGCCGTCCGGCGAGGCCAGCAGCACCGGCGTCCCCGGCCCGCCGAGATCCCGCACGGCGGCGAGATCGTCCTCGGCGGGCTTCTCCGACGACGTCACCACCGCCGCCGCCTCCAGGGACTGCGCGCCGGACGCCACGGCCATCGCCACCGCCGTCTGCAGCGCGCTCAGCCGCAGCGACGGCAGGTCCACCGTCCCGGCGACGTACGTGCGTCCGGTGTCGTCGCGGACGGCGGCCCCCTCCGGCACACCGTTGCGGGCCCGCGCGGAACGGGCCAGGGTGACGATCTTGCGGTCCTCGGGGTCGAGCGCGCTGCTGTCGGTCATGCCCCGAGCATACGAAGAACCGCGCCCGAGGGCCGAGCGCCCCCTCAGGCGCAGTCGGAGATGACGACGTTCCCGAGGGAGACCGGGCCCTGGCCGTTGACGACCAGGCTCATGGTGTAGTTGCCGGCGGGCAGGTTGAAGACCGCGGACCGCAGGACGGAGTCCCCCGCGGCCAAGGGCGTGCACGGGATCGACCGGCTGTCGCCGGAGCCCTGGTCGTCCAGGTCGAAGATGTCCTGGTAGTCGTCGGACTTCTCGTCGCCGACGTTCTTCTCCCGCCAGGAGACCGTGAAGTCGGCCCCCGCACACGGATTCACCGGATCCGTGACGAAGGTGACCTGGTCGTCCAGAGTGATGATCGCCGGCATGCGTCCTCCAGAGGTGGGGAATTTTGTTCTTTTTACCCCTTTTGTCCGTATCGGAAACCGGGCATGGCTCCGCCGGGGACCGGCGCTCGGCGTCGAGCCGGCCCTCAGGAACGGTCGAGGCGCAGCCGTTCGGCGCGCGGCAGACCGGCGACCACCAGGTCGTACGAGTCCTCCACGAGCTCCCGGACCAGGCCGGCGGGGAGCCCGCCGTCGACCGTCACCGTGTTCCAGTGCCGCTTGTTCATGTGGTACCCCGGCGCGATCAGGCCCGGATGCTCGCCGCGCAGCCGCACCGCGTCCTCAGGGTCGCACTTGAGGTTGACCTTCAGCGGCCGGTCGCCCGTCCAGCTCAGCGCGAACATCTTCCCCAGCACCTTGAAGACCGAGATCTCCGGCCGGAACGGGAAGTCCTCCTGCGCCGCGTTGAAGGACAGACACAGGGCGCGCAGCTCCTCGAGGGTCACCCGGTCTCGCCCTCCTTCGAGGGTGCGGCGGGGTCCACCGGCTCCACCAGCACCGTCACGATCTTGTTCCGGCGGCCGGCCGCGGCCTCCGCCGTCAGCCGCAGCTTCCGCCCGTCGGGCAGCTCGACCTCGGAGGAGGCGCCGGCGATGGGCACCCGGCCGAGGGCCTTCGCCAGCAGGCCGCCGACCGTCTCCACGTCCTCGTCGTCGTACTCCTCCAGGCCGTACAGCTCGCCCAGGTCGGTGATGTCGAGACGGGCGGTGACCCGGTGACGGTCGTCGCCCAGTTCCTCCACCGGCGGGAGCTCGCGGTCGTACTCGTCGGTGATCTCGCCGACGATCTCCTCGAGGATGTCCTCGATGGTCACGATGCCCGCCGTGCCGCCGTACTCGTCGATGACGACGGCCACGTGGTTGCGGTCCTGCTGCATCTCGCGCAGCAGGTCCCCCGCATTCTTGGTGTCGGGGACGAACGCGGCCGGCCGCATCGCCGTCGACACCAGCTCGCCCTCGGCGTCCCGGCTGATGTGCGTCTTGCGGACCAGGTCCTTCAGATACACGATGCCGACGATGTCGTCCTCGCTCTCCCCGGTGACGGGTATCCGGGAGAACCCGGAGCGCAGGGCGAGGGTGAGGGCCTGACGGATGGTCTTGTAGCGCTCGATGACGACGAGGTCGGTCCGCGGCACCATGACCTCGCGCACCAGGGTGTCGCCGAGCTCGAAGACCGAGTGCACCATGCGGCGCTCCTCGTCCTCGATGAGCGACTCCTTCTCCGCCAGGTCGACGAGCGCCCGCAGCTCCGCCTCGGAGGCGAACGGGCCCCGGCGGAACCCCTTGCCGGGCGTGAGCGCGTTGCCGATGAGGATCAGCAGCGACGGGATCGGGCCCATGATCCTGGCCAGCGGCAGCAGCACGTACGCGGCCGCCGTCGCCGTGTTCAGCGGGTGCTGACGGCCGATGGTGCGCGGGGAGACGCCGACGGCCACATAGGACACCAGCACCATCACGCCGATCGCCGCGAGCAGCGCCGGCGCCGTGCCGTCGATCTCCTGGAGGCACTCGTAGGTGACCAGCGCGGCGGCCGCCATCTCGCACGCCACCCTGACCAGCAGGGCCACGTTGAGATAGCGGGTGGGGTCGGCGGCGATCTGCGCGAGCTTGGCGCTGCCGCGCCGGCCGGACCGCACGGCCTCCTCGGCGCGGAAGCTGGACACGCGCGCGAGGCCCGCCTCCGCGCAGGCGGCGAGCCACGCGACGACGACCAGGGCGATCGCGCCGGCGATGAGGCCGGGGCTCATGAGACGGTCGGCGCCGGCGACGGCCCGGTCAGACCCTTCTCGGCGCGCCAGCCGTCCACGATGGCCGCCTGGAGGCCGAACATCTCGGCCTTCTCGTCGGGCTCCTCGTGGTCGTAGCCCAGCAGGTGCAGCACTCCGTGGACCGTGAGCAGCTGCAGCTCCTCGTCCATGGAGTGCTCCGTGGGCGCTTCCTTGCCCTGCCGCTCGGCGACCTCGGGACACAGCACGATGTCACCGAGGAGGCCCTGCGGGGGCTCGTCGTCGTCCTTCGACGGCGGACGCAGCTCGTCCATCGGGAAGGACATGACGTCCGTCGGCCCCGGCAGGTCCATCCACTGGATGTGCAGCTGCTCCATGGCGTCGGCGTCCACGACGATCACCGAGAGCTCGGAGAGCGGGTGGATGCGCATCCGGGCGAGCGCGTAGCGGGCGATGTCGAGGACCGCCTGCTCGTCGACCTCGGTTCCGGACTCGTTGTTGACGTCGATCGACATGGCGCTGCTCGTCTACTTCCGCTTGTTACGGCCGCCCTGGTGGGCGCCGTTCTCCGTACCGTTGTGGCTGTCGTACTTCTCGTACGCGTCGACGATACGGCCGACGAGCTTGTGCCGGACGACGTCCTGGGACGACAGGCGGGAGAAGTGCACGTCGTCGACGCCCTCGAGGATCTCCTGGACCTGCCGCAGGCCCGACTTGGTGCCGTTCGGCAGGTCGACCTGGGTCACGTCACCGGTGATCACGATCTTCGAGTCGAACCCGAGCCGGGTCAGGAACATCTTCATCTGCTCGGGCGAGGTGTTCTGCGCCTCGTCCAGGATGATGAAGGCGTCGTTGAGAGTGTTGTGCGTCAGCAGGTAATCCGTGGTGACGTAGAGGGAGTCCTCGGCGGCCACCTGGATGCAGACGGTCTTCTCCGTGCCCGCGGGCTCGATGCTGTCGATGAAGCGCATCGGACGTCCGCCGCCCCCGGCCGCAAGGTACTTGTCGCGCTTGCGGGCGAGTCGGAAAGGCTCGATGCCTTCGGGGAGGCGGATGTCGACGATGTGTGCGTCGCGTCGGTGGGCGACTTCCCTGCCCTTCGCGATGCCCGGCCTTCGACCCTCGGCCGGCCTGCGGCGGGTGTAGGCGACTCCACCGAGCGACTGCACCAGCGCAATCACGTCGTCGCGGAGCAGGCTCGACGTCGTCGTGTACCGGACCCGGCACGTGCGGTTTTCCTGCGTGACCGGGCCACCGTCGGAGTCGAGAAGGCCCTGAAGGACGGCCAGCCGCACTTCGGCGGAGTTGTACCGGTAGTCGTCCGGAATGAACTTCGAGTACGAGCGCGTGCTCAGCAGGTCCAGCTCACGCAGAACCCGAGTGACCGGGTTCTCCAGGGTCACGACGTCGCCGGGGGACTTGATCCGATTGAGGACGTAGTCCGGACCGCCCCTGTGCCGCACCGCGATGCCGGGTAGTGCGGCTCCCAGCGCCTCGGCCAGTTCCGGGTCCTCGGTCGCAAAGGACGGCGTGGTGGAACCCGTGAGGCAGCCGTCACCCAGCAGCAGTCCCAGCGCATACGGGTCCATGGGGATGTCGCGCTCAGGGAAGCAGACCGGACTCGTGAGCATCGGCAACTCGTATCGGCGAGCATGCGCCGCACGCAGGTTGCCGATCATCTCCTGGGTCTCCAGGACCCGCCACGGCTTGTCGCGGCGCGCGTCGTCGCGGGTTCTGACCGTCCACAGGTGCTCTCCACAGGCCAGGGTCCAGGAGCCGTCCTGGGCGGTGACACGGTAGACGTCCTTCTCACCCTGCGGGTACACACCCAGGACCGGCGTCGGCTCACCGTTCGAGCCGATAACGAGGTCACCGACCTGAAGGTCGCCGATGGGACGCCAGCCGTCCGGCGTCAGGACGTTCGTGAAGAGCGGTTGCGCGCGACCCCTCATGTACGCCAGCGGGGCGACCTCGATCGTGCCCGCGGCCATCAGCTTCGGGATCGAGTCCGGGTCCAGCATGTCGTGCAGCGCGTCGTAGAGCGGGCGCAGATAGGGGTCGATCTTCTCGTAGAGGGTGCCGGGGAGGAAGCCGAGGCGTTCGCCGGCCTCGACCGCGGGGCGGGTCAGGATGATGCGGTTGACCTGCTTGGACTGCAGGGCCTGGACCGCCTTGGCCATGGCCAGGTAGGTCTTGCCGGTGCCCGCGGGGCCGATGCCGAAGACGATCGTGTGCTTGTCGATCGCGTCGACGTACCGCTTCTGGTTGAGGGTCTTGGGTCTGATGGTGCGGCCGCGCGAGGACAGGATGTTCTGCGTCAGAACCTCGGCCGGGGTCTCCCGGCCCTCACTCGTCCCGTTCTCACTCGCCCGCAGCATGGCGATCGAGCGTTCCACTGCGTCCTCCGTCATCGGCTGCCCGGTGCGGAGCACCAGCATCATCTCGTCGAACAGGCGCTGGACAAGGGCGACTTCCCGTGGGTCGCCGACCGCGCTGATCTCATTGCCCCGGACGTGGATGTCGGCCGCCGGGAAAGCCGTCTCGATCACGCGCAGGAGGGAGTCTCCGGATCCCAGCACGGTCACCATGGGGTGCTGGGCGGGAACGGTGAACTGTGCTCTCGCCTTGCCCTGCGCGGGCGTGTGAGCTGTCGGTGTCTGAGTCATAGGCCGGCCCGAAGGCCTCTACGTCCTCCCGGATACGTCTCGCCTGCCACAAGGGCGGCCTGGCGATTCAAGGGTACGCCAGGGGGCTGACAACGCCCCAGGGGTTTTGTCATGCGCCGGTGGTCATGCCGACCGGCCGAAACCGATCGTCGGCACCGCCCTGCGCAGCGGCCACGGGGCGGCCTCCTCCGCCGCCGGGAGCAGCGCCGGGAGCAGACCGTCGAGGAACGCGTAGCGCTGCAGCGCCTCGGGGTCCTGGCCCTCGACCGACTGGACCCTGCGCCACCAGGCCGCGATCTCGGACCAGCCGGGGGCGGAGAGCGAGCCGCCGAACTCCTGCACCGAGAGGGCCGCCGTGAGGCCGGCGAAGGCCAGCCGGTCGGCCAGCGGCCACCCCGCGAGGGTGCCGGTCACGAAGCCCGCCACGAAGACGTCCCCGGCTCCCGTGGGGTCGAGCGCCTCGACGGCGATGGCGGGGACCTCGGCGCTCTCGCCCGTGGCACGGTCCACCGCGTACGCGCCCTCCGCACCGAGGGTGACGACCGCGAGCGGGACGTGTTCGGTGAGGGCGTGCGCGGCGGCACGGGGGCAGTCGGCACGGGTGTAGCGCATGGCCTCCTGAGCGTTGGGCAGGAAGGCCTCGCAGTGCTCCAGGTCGGCGAGGCCGGCCAGGTCCCAGGCGCCGGTGTCGTCCCATCCGACGTCGGCGAATACGCGGGTGCCGCGGCGGGCGGCCTGCTCGATCCAGGGGGCGCGGATGCCGGGCGTGAGGGAGGCGACGGCGGCGCGGGCGTGCGGCGGGCACTCGGGCGTCGACTCCTCGGGCGGCGGCTCGTGCCCGTGCGAGACCATGGTGCGTTCGCCCTCGTAGGCCATGGAGACGGTGACCGGGGAGTGCCAGCCGGGCACCGAGCGGGAGGGGGTCAGGTCGATGCCCTCGCCCTGTTCGAGTGCGTCCCAGCAGTACTCGCCGTAGTGGTCGTCGCCGAATGCCGCCGCGAGGGAGGTGCGCAGGCCGAGGCGGGCGAGCGCGGTGGCCATGTTGGCGACGCCGCCGGGGCTCGATCCCATGCCGCGTGCCCAGGACTCGGTCCCGCGCACGGGGGCGGAGTCGAGTCCGGTGAAGATGATGTCGAGGAAGACCGTCCCGGTGAGGTAGACGTCCCACGGCGGGTCGCCGGCGGCGCGCCGCTCCCCCAGCGGGTCGACCCGGGCGGCCCGCCGTCCCTGGCCCGGGTGGCCGTTCTGGCCGGTGTGGCGGTCCTGGCCGGTGTGGCCGTTCTGGCCGGTGTGGCGGTGGCGTCCCTCTCCGGTGGACGCGTTGGACGCGGTCACGGTGCGCTCCCTGACGTGGTGCCGATCTGGCCAGTGTGCACCACGGGGCGGTCACTGCGGGGTCCGTCACGCCCGGGGCGGGAGGGCTTACCCGCCGGTACGGGACGGTCTCGGCGTGCCGGTACGGCGGGTCGGGGGGCCGCCTGGCGGCGGGGCCGGTCCGGCGAGGCGTCCGGCTCCCCGCGCGGGGACGCCGGTCACCAGCGGGGCACGGCGGGCGTCTCCCAGTCCGGGTGGGCCACGCGCATCGCCGCCGCGTCGTCGCGGTCGCGCAGGCCGCCGTCGTCGTCGAGCCAGCGCCGGTGGAGGAACGCGAGCCGGTCGGGGTCGAGTTCGACGCCGAGGCCGGGCGCGTCGGAGACCGCGACCCTGCCGTCGTCGAAGGTCAGCCGTTCGGTGAGGACGTCCTCGGACTGCCAGGGATAGTGGGAGTCGCAGGCGTGGTGGAGGTTCGGGACGGTGGACGCCACGTGCGTCATGGCGGCCAGCGAGATGCCCAGGTGGGTGTTGGAGTGCATGGAGACGCCGACGCCGAACGTCCGGCAGAGCGCGGCTAGTTGCTGGGTGTTGCGCAGCCCGCCCCAGTAGTGGTGGTCGGAGAGGACGACCTGGACGGCGTCGCGGGTGAAGGCCTCCCTGATCTCGGCGAAGGTCGTCACGCACATGTTGGTGGCGAGCGGGACGTCGGTACGCGCGGCGACCTCGGCCATCGCCGGGGTGCCGAGCGCGGGGTCCTCCAGGTACTCGAGGAGCCCGCCGATCTCCTCGGCCACCTGCAGCGAGGTAGCGACGGACCAGGCGCCGTTGGGATCGAGGCGCAGCGGGCGCCCGGGGAAGGCCTCGGCCAGGGCGCGGACGGCGGCGATCTCCTCCTGTGGCGGGAAGACGCCGCCCTTGAGCTTGTAGGAGGTGAAGCCGTAGCGCTCGGTGAAGCGGCGGGCCTGTTCGACGACTCCCGCCGGGTCGAGGGCGGCGCCCCAGTCGTCCTTCTCGGCGGGCACGCCGTCGGGGTGGGCGGCCCACTTGTAGAAGAGGTAGGCGCTGTACTCGACGGCGTCGCGCACCTTGCCGCCGAGCAGGGCGTGCACGGGGAGGCCGAGCGTCTTGCCGAGGGCGTCGAGGCAGGCGACCTCGAAGGCGGAGACGACGGACAGGCGCAGTTTGTCGGCGGTCTGGACGCCGCGCAGGCCGCCGACGTCCACCTGCCCGAAGACCCGGGAGCCGTCGACGTCGACCTCGTCGGCCAGGGTGAACAGGCCGTTCAGGTCGCTGATCTGACGGCCGATCATCTTGGCGGCGCAAGGGCGGGCCAGTTCCAGGTACTTGGTGTCGCCGTACGTCTCGCCGACGCCGGTGGTCCCGTCGGCGGTGACGACCTCGACGATCAGCCGGGGGGTGTACGGCTGGTGCACGCCCTGGGTGTTGAGCAGGGGCGGGTCGGCGACCAGGATCGGGGTGAGGCGGACGTCGGTGATCGTGAGGTTCACAGGGCGGCTCCTACGAGGTCGAGGCCGGCGCTCAGAAGGGTCCGGAGCTCGTCGAGGTCGGCGGGCGAGGGGTCGGTGAGCGGGGCGCGGACCGGACCCACGCGCCGGCCGCGCAGCCGGGCGGCGGCCTTCACCAGCGACACGGCGTATCCGGGCACCTTGTCGCGCAGTTCGACGAGCGGGACGTAGAAGTCGCGCAGCAGCCGGTCCGCCGTCTTGTCGTCCCCGTCACGCGCGGCGGCGAAGAAGGCGTTCGCGATCTCCGGGGCGAAGGCGTGGACGGCGGAGGAGTAGGCGGGGACGCCGACGGCGGCGTAGGCGCGGGCCTGGATCTCGGCGGTGGCCGCGCCGTTGAAGAAGAGGAAGCCCTCGGGGGCGGCGAGGGTGAGCCGCTGGAGGCGGTCGAGGTCGCTGTGGCCGTCCTTGAGGCCGACGACGGTGGGGAGGGCGGCGATGCGTCTGAGGGAGGCGACGGTGAACGCGACCTGGCCGCGCTGGTAGGCGATGAGGGGCAGCGGGGTGCGGGCGGCGATCTGCTCCAGCTGGGCGACCAGGCCGTCCTGCGGGGCGGCGACGAGGTAGTGCGGGAGGACGAGGAGCGCGTCGGCGCCCGCCTCCTCGGCGATGCGCGCGAAGCGGGCGGCCTGGGCCCAGCCGTAGCCGATGCCGGCGACGACGGGCGCCTCGCCGGCCGCCTCCTCGACGGCGATCGTCACCACGTGCCGGTACTCGTCCTCGTCGAGGGAGAAGAACTCGCCGGTGCCGCAGGCCGGGAAGAGGGCGCCGGGGGCGGCGGCGAGCTGGGCGGCGACGTGCGCGCGGAAGCCGTCGGGGTCGAGGGAGCCGTCGTCGTGGAAGCTCGTGAGAGGGAAGGACAGCACCCCCCGCGCCATGCCGTCCCGCAGGCGTCGGACCGTGTCCTGGGGGTTCACCGTCGCCATCTCCCAGCCATCTCCCTATGTAGACGCAATCCATGTATGCAGATGGAGGTTAGATAGACGAACGCCCGGCGTCAATGGAGCGCGGCCCGCCACGCCCGTACCATCGGCTCATGTCGGAGACAGGGGGCGTGCGGGAGGTGAAGTCCGCGGCGCGGACGGTCGAGCTGCTGGAGCTGCTCGCGGCGCGCGGCGACCGGCCCGCGCGGCTGCAGGAGCTCGCGGACGAGCTGGGCGTGCCGCGCAGCTCGATGTACGCGCTGCTGCAGACCCTGATCGGCCGGGGCTGGGTGCGCACCGACGTCACCGGATCCCTCTACGGCATCGGCATCCACGCCCTGCTGACGGGCACGAGCTACCTCGACTCCGACCCTCGGGTGCGGCTGGTGCGCCCCTACCTCGACGAGGCGTCCGAGGCGCTGGGCGAGACGATCCACCTGGGGCGGCTGGACGGCCGGGGGGTCGCCTATCTGGCGACGCGCGAGTCGCACGAATACCTGCGCACCATCAGCCGGGTCGGCAGAAGGCTCCCGGCGCACGTCGGCGCGCTCGGCAAGGCGCTGCTGGCGCAGCGGCCGGACGAGGAGCTGCCCGAGGGGCCCTACGAGGCGCTGACCCCCCACTCGCACACCAGCAGAGGGGCGCTGCTGGCGGACCTCGCCCGGACCCGGGCCCGCGGTCACTCGGTGGACCGCGAGGAGGGCGTCCTCGGCATCGTCGGCTTCGGCTTCGCCCTGCGCTACGACACTCCCGCCCAGGACGCGATCAGCTGCTCGGTGCCGGTGGCCCGGCTGACGCCGGCGCACGAGGAGCGGATCGTGGCGGTGATGCAGGAGATCAGGGCGAAGATCGAGGCGGGCGCGCCGGGCTCCGCGGGCGCGGCCGACTGGCGTTAGCGCGCGGAGACGGCCGGGCTCCCGCCGCGCCGCCCCCGGCACGCCGGCTCAGAAGACGTGGGCGTCCACCTCGGCGAGGTAGCGCGCCCGCCGCTCCTCGTCGTCCTCCAGGAAGGAGGCGAGGAAGGAGTTGCGGGCCAGCTCGCGCAGCCGTTCCTCGTCCAGGCCCAGGGCGCTGCGCACGGCGTCGAAGTTGTCGCCCGCGTAGCCGCCGAAGTAGGCGGGGTCGTCGGAGTTGACCGTGCAGAGCAGCCCCGCGTCCAGCATGGCCGGCAGCGGATGGTCCGCCAGCACGTCGACGGTCCGCAGCCGCACGTTGGACAGCGGGCACAGCGTGAGCGGGATCCGCTCCCGCACCAGCCGCTCCACCAGCGCCGGGTCCTCCATGCAGCGCAGCCCGTGGTCGACGCGCTCGACGCCGAGGACGTCGAGGGCCTGCGTGATGTACTCCGGCGGGCCCTCCTCACCGGCGTGCGCGACCCGCCGCAGCCCGAGCGCGGCGGCGGCCTCGTAGACCTCGCGGAACTTCACCGGCGGGTGCCCGACCTCGGCGGAGTCCAGTCCGACGCCGGTGATCCGGTCGAGGTGGGGCTTCGCCGCGTCCAGCGTCGCCAGGGCCGACTCGGCGGACTCGTCGCGCAGGAAGCACAGGATCAGCCGGGTGGAGATCCCGTGGGCGGCCTCGCTGCGGCCCAGCGCCCGCCACAGCCCCTCCACCACCGTGCCCATGTCCACCCCGCGGGCGAGGTGCGCCTGCGGGTCGAAGAAGATCTCCGCGTGCCGCACGCCCTGCGCGGCCGCCCGGGCGAGATACGCCTCGGCGAGGTCCTCGAAGTCCCGCTCGGTGCGCAGGACCGTCATGAGCTCGTAGTACAGGTTCAGGAAGGACTGCAGATCCTCGAACCGGTACGCCTCGCGGAGCTCGTCCGTGACGGCGTAGGGCAGCGCGACCCCGTTGCGGGCGGCCAGCTCGAACGCCAGCTCCGGCTCCAGGGTTCCTTCGATGTGCAGGTGCAGTTCGGCTTTGGGGAGGGGCATCAAAGCATCGTACGGCCGCTTCACCGCCGTTTCGGAACCGGGATCCGCAGGAGGTCGTGGGCGACCGTCAGCTCGCCGTCGAACCCGGCGGCCCGCGCCTGCCGCTCGAATTCCTCCGGCTCGGAGTAGCGCTGGCTGAAGTGGGTGAGGACCAGATGCCGCACCCCGGCGTCGCGGGCGACCCGGGCGGCCTGACCGGCGGTCAGATGACCGTGGTCCACAGCGAGCCGCTCGTCCTCGTCGAGGAAGGTCGACTCGATGACGAGCAGGTCGGCGCCCTCGGCGAGCGCGTGCACGCCCTCGCACAGCCGGGTGTCCATGACGAAAGCGAACCGCTGGCCGCGGCGGACCTCGCTCACGTCGTCGAGCGAGACCCCGCCCACCGAGCCCTCCCGCTGGATCCGGCCGACGTCGGGTCCGCCGATGCCGTGCGCGGCGAGCCGCTCGGGCAGCATACGGCGGCCGTCGGGCTCGACGACGCGGTAGCCGTAGGACTCCACCGGGTGGGAGAGCCTGGCGGTCTCCAGCCGGTAGGAGGCGGTCGTCGCGAGCGGCCCGTCCGCGTCGACCGGCGCCTCGGTGATGCCGACGGTCTCCCGGTAGGCGGTGGAGTAGCGCAGCCGCTCGAAGAACCGCTGCCCGGAGCGCGGGTAGTGGGCGGTGACCGGATGCGGCACCTGGTCCAGGTTGATGCGCTGGATGACGCCCGCGAGACCGAGGGAGTGGTCGCCGTGGAAGTGGGTGACGCAGATCCGGTGGATGTCGTGCGCGGCGACCCCGGCACGCAGCATCTGGCGCTGGGTGCCCTCGCCCGGATCGAAGAGGAGGCCCTCGCCGTCCCAGCGCAGGACGTAGCCGTTGTGGTTGCGGTGCCGGGTGGGCACCTGGCTTGCGGTGCCGAGGACCACCAGTTCGCGTACGGACACGGCGGCCTATCCGGGGGGCCAGTGCAGACCGCGGCCGCCGAGGACGTGCGCGTGCACGTGGAACACGGTCTGGCCGGCGCCCGCGCCGGTGTTGAAGACGACGCGGTAGCTTTCCAGTTTGTCCTCGTCGGCCACGGCCTGGGCCTCGCGCAGCAGGTCGGCGGTGAGGGCCGGGTCGGCTGCCGCGAGGGCGGCGGCGTTCTCGTGGTGCGCCTTCGGGATCACCAGGACGTGGGTGGGCGCCTGGGGGTTGATGTCCCGGAAGGCGACGGTCGTCCCGGTCTCCCGCACGATCGTCGCCGGAATGGTCCCCGCGACGATCTTGCAGAACAGACAGTCGTCCTGCGCTTCCCCTGTCATGCGGGTTCCTCTCAGACGGTTGATCGGTACCGCGGTTGATCGGTACCGCGGTTGATCGGTACGCGGTTGATCGGTACGGGGGCATGGTAGCGGGGGGAGCGCGCCGCTCCGGCGCGCGCGGCGCCCCCGGCGCGGGCCGCGACCCCGCTCAGGGCAGGACGGGCGGCGTCTTCGCCGGCGTGGTCTCCAGCGAGGCCAGTGCCGAGGCCACCGCCGCGTCGAGCTGCACGTCGCGGGCTGCCGCGTGGTCCTGGGGAGCGCACACCACCTCGACGTCGGGGTCGACGCCGTGGTTCTCCACGTCCCACCCGTAACCCTCGAGCCAGATGGCGTACTTGGGCTGGGTGACGAGCGTTCCGTCGACCAGCCGGTAGCGGCTGTCGATCCCGACCGTCCCGCCCCAGGTGCGCGTCCCGATCACCGGCCCGATGCCGAGCGCCTTGATCGCCGCGTTGACGATGTCCCCGTCCGACCCGGAGAACTCGTTGGCGACGGCGACCACGGGGCCCCGCGGCGCGTCCTCCGGATAGCTGGACGCCCGCATGCCGCGCGGCACGTCCCAGCCGACGATGCGCCGGGCGAGCTTCTCGACGACCAGCTGCGAGGTGTGCCCGCCCCGGTTCTCCCGGACGTCCACGACCAGGCCCTCCCGCGCGACCTCGACCCGCAGGTCGCGGTGGATCTGCGCCCAGCCCGGCGCCTGCATGTCGGGCACGTGCAGATAGCCCAGCCGGCCGCCCGACGCCTCGTGCACGTACGCCCGCCGGTCCGCGACCCACGCGTGGTAGCGCAGCGCCTCCTCGTCGGCGACGGGGACGACGACGGCGTGCCGCGGCTCGCCCCCGCCGGACGGCGACACGGTCAGCTCGACGACCTTGCCGGCCGTGCCGACCAGCAGCGGCCCGGGCCCGGTGACCGGGTCCACCGGCTGCCCGCCGACGGCGACGATCGCGTCGCCGGCCCGCACCGCGACGCCGGGCGCGGCGAGCGGGGAGCGGGCGTCGGGGTCGGAGGTCTCCGAGGGCAGCACCCGGTCGATGCGCCAGCTGCCGTCCGCGTGACGGGAGAGGTCCGCGCCGAGCAGGCCCTGCCGGGCGCCCCCGCGGTGGCCGCCGCGCGGTGAGACGTAGGCGTGCGAGGTGCCGAGCTCGCCGTGCAGCTCCCACAGCAGGTCGACGAGGTCGTCGTGGGTCGCGACCCGCTCCAGCACCGGCCGGTAGCGGTCGAGGACGCCGTCCCAGTCGACGCCGCCGAGGTCGGGCCGCCAGAAGTTGTCCCGCATGATCCGGCCGGTCTCGTCGTACATCTGCCGCCACTCGGCGGACGGGTCCACGACGCGGCGGATCCGGCCGAGGTCGACGGTGACGTTGCTGTCGCTGTCCTCGTCGCCGGAGGCGCGCCGGTCGCTGGGGACGACCTTCAGCTTGCCGTCGGTCCACAGCAGCAGCCGCTTGCCGTCGCCGCTGACCTCGAAGCGGTCGGCGTCCGTCGCGAGGTGCTCGACGCGCAGGTGGACGAGGTCGTAGCGCTCCAGCTCGGTGTCCGGGAAGGGATCGTCGGGGGTGGCGCGGGACGCCCCGAGGACGCCGTGCACCGGATGCCGCAGCCACAGCACGCCGTCCTTCGCCGCGGCCAGCCCGGAGTAGCGGCCGGCCTCGACCGGGAAGGGCACTATCCGGTCGGCGAGGCCCTCGAGGTCGATACGGGTGGTCGGGGTGCCCTCGCTGTCGGGCGTCTCCTCCTTGTCGGGAGCCTCGAACGGCTTGCCGTGCCGCTGCGGTCCGAAGGGCGAGGGGGTGGTCGCCGCGAGCGTGATGAGGTGCGGGCGGGCGCCGGCCACGAAGGAGAGGTCGAAGACGTGCTCGTCGTAGACCGGGTCGAAGGCGCGCGTGGACAGGAACGCGAGGTGCTTGCCGTCGAGGGTGAAGGCCGGCGCGTAGTCGCGGAAGCGCAGCGGGGTCGCCTCGGTGACCGACAGGTCGGTGACGTTGGCGAGCTTGAGCTGGCTGAGCGGCCGCGGCCCGGGGTGCGACCAGGCGAGCCAGGCCGAGTCCGGGGAGAAGACCAGGTCGGACACCTCGCCGTCGGGGCTGCTGTCGACCTCGCGGACCTCTCCGGTCTCCCGCTCGACGAGCAGCAGCCGTCCGTCGTGCGCGGCGACCGCGGCCCGGCTGCCGTCGGGCGCCATGGCGAGCTCGAGGACCCGGCCGAGCCGTCCGGCGGCGAGCCGGCGCGGGGTGGCGCCGGGGGCCGCGCCGGTCGCCGGGGCGAACTCCAGCGCGTCCTCCCCCTCGGCGTCGGTCACCCACACCGCCCACTCCTCCCCCTCCGTGCGGAAGGTGCGCGGCAGCCGGGCCCGCACACCGGGTTCGGCGGCGAGCGCCCGGGCGGGCCCGGAACGATGGGTGACCCAGTGGACGGCGCCGCGCACCTCGACGGCGCTGCCGCGCGCGGTGTGGTCGGGCGCGGCCCCGCCCAGCCACCGGGAGGCGGCGACCGGATAGGGGCGGCGGTCGGTGCGCTGGCCGCCGAGCCGGACGTCGAGGCGGCGCGGTTCGGCCCCGTCGAGGTCGTCGAGCAGCCACAGCTCACCCGCGGACATGTACACGATCCGGGTGCCGTCGCCGGCGGCCTGGCGTGCGTAGAACGCTCCCTCGAGCGGCGTGTGCCGGCGCAGGTCGGAGCCGTCGGCGAGGGAGGAGTACAGCGCGCCCGTGCCCTCGTGGTCGGAGAGGAACGCGATACGGTCCCCGGCCCACACCGGGCACTCGATGTTGCCGTCGAGCTCCTCGTGCAGACGGACGAACTCCCCCTCGCCCTCCCGGTCGATCCACAGCTTGCCCGCGGTGCCGCCCCGGTAGCGCTTCCAGTGGGCGGCCTCGCGGCCCATCGACGCGGACAGCAGCACGGTGTGCGGGCCGTGGGCGACCGTGCCGACCGGCCCGTACGGCAGGGTCGTCGCCGGTCCGCCGTCGACGGGGACGGCACGGGCCCAGCTGCGCCGCAGGGTCGCCTGGTCGTAGGTGCTGACGGCGAGGACCCGGCCGTCCGGGGTCCAGCCGCGCACCCGGGTCTGTGCGTTGCCCCAGTACGTCAGCCGGGTCGAGGGACCGCCGTCGACGGGGGCGATGTGCACCTCGGGCGCGCCGTCACGGGTGGACGTCCAGGCGACGGTGGCGCCGTCGGGCGAGATGCGCGGCGAGGAGACCGGCACGTTGTCGGAGCTGACCCGCCAGGCGCGGCCGCCGTCGAGGGGCGCGAGCCACACGTCGTCCTCGGCGACGAAGGCCGCCAATTCGCCGTGCAGGTGCGGGAATCTGAGATACGCGGCAGACGTCGCGGACTGGGTCACGTGGTCACTGTATGCACCGCCGGGCCCGCTGGTCAGGGGTTTCCGTCACTTCCCCGCCCCGCCGGAGCCGACGGTCTCGGTGACGGTGACCGTCACGGTGACGGTCGGCCGGGCGCCGGGCGCGGCGGAACCGGACGGTTTGACCGGCGACGGCGTCGCGGACTTGCAGTCGCCGAGCCCACTCACCCGGAACAGCTGCTTCCGGCCGACGACCGCCGTGAGATCCCCCCGCACACAGGCCCCGTCGACCGCGCGCGTGATCCGGCCCTCGACCGTGATGGCGCGTCCGTCGGCGGTCCTGCCGCGGCAGTCCACGGCGGCGACGGCGCCCGCCTTCTTGTCGTCCTTGTACTGGGCCGTGCAGGTCAGCCAGCGCACGTCCACGTCCCGTCGCTGGATCTCGGCCGTCGCGGCCTCGTCGGTGGTGTGCGCCACGGCCATGGTGCTCAACCCGCCCGGCTCGCACCCCACGACGCCGAGCGCCGCGACCGCGAGCGCCACCGCCGGAAGCAGCCGATTACGCCTCAATGCCCCCATGAAAGGCAGCGTGCCACTCGGGCCGGCCGTGCGGTAGCCCGTATGCGGTCATTCCGCGCGCGGTCGCGGCGGGCCCATGAGCGGGAGGCGGCACGGAGCGGGAGGCGGCACGAGCGGGCGCCGACCGCCGTCGCGCTCAGCCGCGCAGCAGCAGCCACTCCTGAAGCTCCACCAGGTTCCCCTCCGGGTCCTTGAGGTGGGCGACGCGCATGCGGTCGGTCATCGGGGCGGGCCCGTGGATCAGGGCGGCGCCGCGGGCGGTGACGCCCGCGCAGTAGTCGTCCAGGTCGTCGACGCGCAGCACCACCAGGGAACGGTGCCCGTCCGCCGCCCCGCCCAGCTCGCCGAGCACCTCCGCCATCATCGCGCGGTCCTGGATCGCGATGCCCGCCGAGCCGACGGCGGGGCTGAACTTCTCGTACGGCCCCTGCTCCGCGCCCGACTGCGGCTTCAGGCCGAGGACATCGGCGTAGAAGCGGTAGCAGACGGCGAAGTCATGCACCAGCAGCCTGACTTGGACGAGTTCCACGGAAACCTCCGAACGGCGGGCGGGTGGACGGACGGACGGCCAGGCGGGCAGGCAGGCAGGCAGGTGAACGGGGTCAGGACCAGCGGCCGGTCCGGCCGAGGACGAGGGCCGCGGCCGCCGTGCCGGCGGTGGAGGTGCGCAGCACGCTCCGGCCGAGCCGGTACGCCTTCGCTCCCGCCTCCTCGAAGAGGGCCAACTCCTCCGGCGACACGCCCCCTTCGGGCCCCACGACGAGCACGATCTCGCCCTGGGCGGGGAGTTCCGCGGCGGCCAGCGGCTCGCTGCCGTAGTCGCGGTCCTCGTGCAGGACGACGGCCAGGTCGGCCCGGGCGAGCAGCGCGGCCACCTGGCGGGCGGTCGCCGCCTCCGCGACCTCGGGGAAACGGACCCGGCGGGACTGCTTGCCGGCCTCGCGGGCAGTGGCCCGCCACTTGGCGAGCGCCTTCAGACCCCGCTCGCCCTTCCACTGGGTGATGCAGCGCGCGGCCGCCCACGGCACGATCGCGTCGACGCCTGTCTCGGTCATCGTCTCGACGGCCAGCTCTCCCCGGTCCCCCTTGGGCAGGGCCTGCACGACCGTGATCCGGGGCGTCTCGACGGGCTCCTCGACCGTCTCGCCCAGACGCACGACCAACCGGTCCTTGCCCTCGGAGGCGACGACCACGGCCGGCGCCCAGCGGCCGGCGCCGTCGGTGAGGACCACGTCCTCGCCGGCCCGCAGCCGCTTCACCGAGACGGCGTGCCGCCCTTCGGGGCCGTCCAGCACGAACTCGGTCCAACCGTCCGGGAGTTCGTCGACGACGAAGACGGGGGCGGTCATCGGGCGCCGCCCTCTCCGGCCGCGAAGCCCTGTGACAACGCTGTCCGCGCCTCGGCGAGTTCGGACATCAGCACCTCCACCAGCCGCCCCGCGGGCAGATCGCGGGCCATCCGGTGCCCCTGCCCCGCCCACAGCGCCATCCCCTGGGCGTCCCCCGCCTTGGCGGCCGCCTTGCGCAGCGGCACGGTGAGGTGGTGCACCTCCGGGTAGGCGGCCGGCGCATACGGACCGTGCTCACGCAGGAAGCGGTTGACCAGGCCGCGGGCCGGGCGGCCGGAGAAGGCGCGGGTGAGCTCGGTGCGCACGAACAGGGGGTTGGTCAGCGCCTGTTTGTGCACGGCGTGCGCGCCGGACTCGGGGGTGGCGAGGAACGCGGTGCCCAGCTGGGCCGCGCTGGCGCCGGCGGCGAGGACGGCGGCGATCTGGCTGCCGCGCATGATGCCGCCGGCGGCGACGACCGGCAGGCTCACCGACTCGCGGACCTGGGCGAGCAGCGAGAGCAGGCCGATGCCGCAGCCGTCGTTCTCGGGGTTGTCCCGGTGGCTGCCCTGGTGTCCGCCGGCCTCCACCCCCTGCACGACGACCGCGTCCGCGCCGGCCCGCTCCACCGCCACGGCCTCCTCGGCGGTGGTCGCCGTGACCAGCGTGAACGTTCCCGCGCGGCGCAGCGACTCCAGCGCCTCGGCGCTCGGGACGCCGAAGTGGAAGGACACGACCGGCACCGGGTTGTCCAGCAGCACCGCCAGCTTGGCGTCGTACCCGTCGTCGCGGCCGCTGTCCGGGTCACCGAGCTCGGTGTCGTACCAGACGGCCTCACCGGCGAGCTGGTGGGCGTACACGTCGACGGCGCCGGCATCGGGGAGCGCGGCCTGGGCCGCTCCGGCGGAGCCGGTGCTCGCACCGGGGTACTCGGGCTGCGGCATGAAGAGGTTGACGCCGAAAGGACGGCCGGTGAGGCTCCGCAACTGCTTGATGTCCTCGTACATGCCGTCGGCCGTCTTGTAGCCGGCCGCGAGGAATCCGAGCCCGCCCGCCCCGGACACGGCGGCCGCGAGCTGTGGGACGGAGACACCGCCCGCCATGGGGGCCTGCACGATCGGGTGCGGGAGGAGACCGGTCAGCGCGGAGGACATGGCGGCATGTTGTCACGTCCCCAGGACAAGTCCGAATCGGCCCTTCCCCGGGCACGTGGCGGCGAGCCGGCCGTCGGCGCGCACTCGGCGGGGAGGAGGCGGGGACGGGATGGGGAAGGGGCGGCGGGGGGAGAAGGACAGCCCGCCGCACCCCACGCCGTCACCGTCCGTTGAACGCGTCCTTCAGCCGCGAGAACAGTCCCTGCTGGCCGGGCTGGAACTGCCCCGTGGGCCGCTCCTCGCCCCGCAGCTTCGCCAGCTCCCGCAGCAGCCGCTCCTGCTCGGGGTCCAGCTTCGTGGGGGTCTGCACCTCCACGTGCACGATGAGGTCGCCACGCCCGCCGCCGCGCAGATGCGTGACGCCCCGGCTGTGCAACGGGATCGACTGGCCGGACTGGGTGCCGGGCCGGATGTCGACCTCCTCCAGGCCGTCCAGCGTCTCCAGGGGCACCTTCGTGCCCAGGGCCGCCGCCGTCATCGGCAGGGTCACCGTGCAGTGCAGGTCGTCGCCGCGCCGCTGGAACTGCGCGTGCGGCAGCTCGTGGATCTCCACGTACAGGTCGCCGGCGGGGCCGCCGCCGGGGCCGACCTCGCCCTCGCCCGCGAGCTGGATCCGGGTGCCGTTGTCGACGCCGGCCGGGATCTTCACCGTCAGGGTGCGGCGCGAGCGCACGCGCCCGTCGCCCGCGCACTCCGGGCAGGGGGTCGGCACGACGGTGCCGAAGCCCTGGCACTGGGGGCACGGCCGCGACGTCATGACCTGGCCCAGGAAGGACCGCGTCACCTGCGACACCTCGCCGCGACCGCGGCACATGTCACACGTCTGGGCGCTGGTGCCGGGGGCGGCGCCCTCACCGCTGCACGTCGTGCAGACGATCGCCGTGTCGACCTGGAGGTCCTTCGTGGTGCCGAAGGCCGCCTCCTCGAGGTCGATCTCCAGCCGGATCATCGCGTCCTGGCCGCGCCGGGTGCGCGAGCGGGGCCCGCGCTGCGACGCCGTGCCGAAGAACGCGTCCATGATGTCGGAGAAGTTGCCGAAGCCACCCGCCCCGAAACCGCCGGCGCCACCGCCGCCCGCCTGGGACAGCGGATCGCCGCCGAGGTCGTAGACCTGCTTCTTCTGCGGGTCCGACAACACCTCGTAGGCGGCGTTGATCTCCTTGAACCGCTCCTGGGTCTTCGGATCCGGGTTGACGTCCGGGTGCAGCTCGCGCGCGAGCCTCCGGAAGGCCTTCTTGATCTCTTCCTGCGACGCGTCGCGGCGCACGCCGAGGACGGCGTAGTAGTCCGTGGCCACTTACGACTCCGCCAGGATCTGTCCGACGTACCGTGCCACCGCTCGTACCGCTCCCATCGTTCCCGGGTAATCCATGCGGGTCGGTCCGACCACGCCGAGTTTGGCGACTGCCTCGCCGCCCGAACCGTAGCCGACCGACACCACGGAAGTGGAGTTGAGTCCCTCGTAGGCGTTCTCGTGACCGATGCGTACGGTCATGCCCGAATCCCCCGCCTCGCCAAGGAGCTTGAGGAGCACGACCTGCTCCTCGAGGGCCTCCAGGACGGGCCGGATGGTGAGGGGAAAGTCATGTCCGAAGCGGGTGAGATTTGCGGTTCCGCCGATCATCAGCCGCTCCTCGTTCTCCTCGACGAGCGTCTCCAGCAGCGTGGAGAGCACCGTCGAGACCGTGCCGCGGTCCTCCGCCTCGAAGGCGTCCGGCAGGTCCTCCACCAGCCGCGGCACGTCGCTGAAGCGGCGGCCCGCCACCCGGCTGTTGAGCCGCGCGCGCAGATCCGCCAGCGAGGACTCCCCGAACGGCGCCGGGCAGTCCACCAGCCGCTGCTCGACCCGCCCGGTGTCCGTGATCAGCACCAGCATCAGGCGTGCGGGCGCGAGCGAGAGGAGCTCCACGTGCCGCACGGTCGAACGGGTCAGGGACGGGTACTGCACGACGGCGACCTGCCGGGTGAGCTGCGCGAGCAGCCGTACCGTCCGCGCCACGACGTCGTCGAGGTCGACCGCGCCGTCCAGGAAGTTCTGGATGGCGCGCCGCTCGGGGCCGGTCATCGGCTTGACGCCGGCCAGTTTGTCGACGAACAGCCGGTAGCCCTTGTCGGTGGGGATCCGCCCGGCACTGGTGTGCGGCTGGGCGATGTACCCCTCGTCCTCCAAGGCGGCCATGTCGTTGCGGACCGTCGCCGGGGAGACGCCGAGGTTGTGCCGCTCGGTGAGCGCCTTGGACCCCACGGGCTCCTCGGTGCCGACGTAGTCCTGGACGATGGCGCGCAGCACCTGGAGCCTGCGTTCACTCAGCATCGCGCGCACACCTCCAGAATCTCGTCCCCCAGTCCCCTGGGCCCTCGCGTTTGGCACTCTTCACATTCGAGTGCCAGCGTTTCCCGGCCAGTGTACGGCTGTGGGGTACACCCGGGGCAAGGTCGGCCCCGGCACCGGCGCCCTGCAGTTAGCGTCGCGGTATGACGATGACTTGGGAAGAGCTGGGATGGGAGCGGGTCGCGGCGGGGGTGGGCCGGTGCCGGCTGCCGGGCTGGGACTGCACCGTGGGGCTGGTCGTCGGCACGGGCACGGCGCTGGTGATCGACGCCGGGTCGACGCTGGCGGAGGGGGCGCTGCTGCGGGCGCAGGCCGAGCAGCTCGCCGGCGGCCGTGTGACCCATCTCGCGCTGACCCACCCCCATTTCGACCATGTGCTGGGTGCGGCGGCGTTCGCCGGCGCCGAGGTGTTCGGGGCGGTGGGCATCGACTCCGTGCCGGCCGAAGAGCTGCGGTCGGACGCGGTCCGGCAGGGTGTCGACGAGGCCGCGGCCACGGAGGCGGCGGACACGCTCGTGCGGCCCCGCCACTTCGTCTCCGGGGAGTGGACGCTCGACCTGGGCGCCGGCCGGCAGGTCCTGCTGGCGAACGTGGGCCCCGCCCACTCCGCCCACGACCTGGCCGTCCTCGTACCGGGTGCGGCGGCCGGCGAGCCCGAGACGGTCTTCTGCGGCGACCTGGTCGAGGAGTCCGGCGATCCGCAGGCCGGCCCGGACGCCGTGCCGTCGCGCTGGCCGGCAGCCCTGGACCGGCTCCTCGACCTCGGCGGTGAGGACGCGCGGTACGTGCCCGGTCACGGGGCCGTGGTGGACGCGGCGTTCGTGCGGGCCCAGCGGGACGCGCTCGCGAAGCGGTTCGGCGTGTCGCCGTAAGCCCCCCTCACGGATTCTCCTATCGTCATCCGAATGCGCCAGTACTCCGCCGACCTGACCCCTCCCTGGAAGAAGCCGACGCCGGTCCCCGAGGTCGCGGCGGAGCCCGGCCTGGTGGTGGAGGAGCCCGGCACCGGCTTCTGCGGTGCGGTGATCCGCTGCGAGGCCGGCACGGTGACGCTGGAGGACCGCTTCGGCAAGCACCGGGTCTTCCCCCTGGAGCCGCGCGGCTTCCTGCTCGAGGGCAGGGCGGTGACCCTGGTGAGACCCGCAGCGGGCCCCGCGCGTCCCGTCCGCACCGCCTCGGGTTCGGTCGCCGTGCCGGGCGCCCGCGCGCGCGTCGCCCGCGCCGGCCGCATCTACGTCGAGGGCCGGCACGACGCCGAGCTGGTCGAGAAGGTGTGGGGCGACGACCTGCGCGTCGAGGGCGTGGTCGTGGAGTACCTGGAGGGGGTGGACGACCTGCCGTCGATCGTCGCCGCGTTCGGCCCCGGCCCGGACGCGAAGCTGGGCGTCCTGGTGGACCACCTGGTGCCCGGCACGAAGGAGTGGCGCATCGCGCAGTCGGTGACCAGCGAGCACGCGCTGGTCGTCGGCCACCCGTACATCGACATCTGGGAGGCCGTGAAACCGGCGTCCCTCGGCATCGCGGCATGGCCGCGGGTCCCGCACGGTCAGGACTGGAAGACGGGCGTGTGCCGGGCGCTGGGCTGGCCGTCGGAGAACACCGGGGCGGTGTGGCAGGCCATCCTCAAGCGGGTCGGCTCCTACAAGGACCTGGAGCCGGAGCTGCTGGGCCGCGTGGAGGAACTGATCGACTTCGTCACGGACGGCGGGGCCTGAGGCGGGCCCGACGCCCGCCCGCACGGCGCCGCCGTCCGCGGAGGGGCGCACGCACGGAAGCGGGGCGCACGCCCTGGTCCGCGCCGGTCCGCTCCCCGATTCACGGCCCGGTCCGGTCCGAGGCCAGATCACGGTCCGGTCCGAGCGCGGACCACGGCCCGGTCCGAGCCCGGCTTCACGGCACGGTCCGAGCCCCAGGCTTCACGGCCCGGGGGATCAGTCCACCAGATCCCGCACCACGGCGTCCGCCAGCAGCCGGCCGCGCAGCGTGAGCACCGCGCGCCCCTCGTCGTACGGTCCCTTCTCCAGCAGACCTTCGCCCAGCGCCCGGCGGGAGGCCGTGAATCCCGCCGGCCGCAGCAGGTCCAGCGGCACGCCCTCGCGCAGCCGCAGCTCCAGCAGGACCCGCTCCACCCTGCGGTCCTCGTCGGACAGCAGCTCCCGGCCCGCACCCGGCGAGCGGCCCGCCGCCAGTGCCGCCGCGTACGCCCCCGGATGCTTGACGTTCCACCAGCGCACCCCGCCGACGTGCGAGTGGGCGCCCGGCCCGGCGCCCCACCAGTCGGCGCCGCGCCAGTACAGCTCGTTGTGCAGACAGCGCGCCGCAGGCGAGACGGCCCAGTTGGAGACCTCGTACCAGTCGTAGCCGGCCGCCGACATCACCTCGTCCGCGATCAGATAGCGGTCGGCGTGCACGTCGTCGTCGGTCATCGGGACCTCGCCGCGGCGGATGCGGCGGGCCAGCTGCGTGCCCTCCTCGACGATCAGGGCGTACGCGCTGACGTGATCGGGTCCGGCGCCCAGGGCCGCGTCCAGCGAGGCCCGCCAGTCGTCGTCCGACTCTCCCGGGGTGCCGTAGATCAGGTCCAGGTTGACGTGGTCGAAGCCCGCCGCGCGCGCCTCCGCCACGCACCGCTCGGGGCGGCCGGGGGTGTGCGTGCGGTCGAGGACCTTCAGCACGTGCTGCCGCGCGCTCTGCATGCCGAACGAGACCCGGTTGAAGCCGCCCTCGCGCAGGGCCGTCAGATAGGCGGGGTCGACGGACTCCGGATTGGCCTCCGTCGTCACCTCGGCGTCCGCCGCGAGGCCGAACTCGTCGCGCACCGCGCCCAGCATCCGCACCAGGTCGGCGGCGGCCAGCAGGGTCGGCGTGCCGCCACCGACGAAGACCGTGCGGACCTCGCGCGGATCGTCGCCGAGGACCTTGCGGGCCAGCCTGATCTCGTCGATCAGGGTGTCGGCGTAGTTGTCTCGGGAGGCGAGGACCCCGCCGGTGCCGCGCAGCTCGGTCGCGGTGTAGGTGTTGAAGTCGCAGTACCCGCAGCGGGTCGCGCAGTACGGAACGTGCAGATAGAACCCGAGGGGGCGGTCGGCGGCGCCGGCGAGCGCGGACGCCGGGAGCGCGCCGTCGCCGGGAACCGGCTCACCGTCGGGGAGTGCGGAAGGCATACGGCCCATTGTCCCGCACGCCCGCGCCGCCTCTCGTCGGCGCGGACCCGGGGCCGTGAACCACGCCGCGGGCCCGGGGCCGTGAACCACGCCGCGGGCCCGGGGCCGTGAACGGCTCAGCCGTGACCTGGGCCGCTCCGGCCGCGACCGGGGCCGCTCTCAGGCCAGCAGCTCCGCCCCCAGCGGGCGTCCCGGACCGGCGCCCGGCAGAACGTATGCCACCGCCGAGCCCCGCGCCTGGATGAACGCGGCCAGGTCGTCCTGTGCGGCCATGCGGCGCTGGACCCGGGCGAACAGCGCCGGGTCCCGCATGAAGGCGAGGAACAGCAGGCCCTGGTCGGTGGGGCCGTCGGCATAGGAGTAGCTGCGGCGCAGCATCCGGGCGCCGTCGTCGAGGCGGGGGCTCACGGCGCGCACGTGCGAACGCGGCGGCGTGGTGTACCGGCCCTGCGGGTCCTTGGCGAGCGGGTCGACCTCGTCGTGCTCGGATCCGCCGTCGAGCGGGGCGCCGGTCGCGCGGCGACGGCCGACGATCTCCTCCTGGCGGGGCACGGCGAGCCGCGCGAAGTCCTCCACGCGCAGGTGGACGCGCCGCACGACGAGGTAGGTCGCGTCGCCCGACCACACCCAGCGCTCGCACTCCTCGGCGGTCGGGTTGGCGCTGCCGTTCCTGAACCCGAACAGGTCGCGCGGGGCGCCGCCGCCGTCCGAGGGCGGCAGAAAGCCCGCCTGCCGCCAGCGCGGGCCCAGCGCGTCCCCCGCCAGCCGGGTCAGGGTGGCCGCGGTCGCCTCGGTGGCGTCGGCCGAGTCGGCGCACAGCTGCACCAGCACGTCGCCGCCGCAACGGGCGGGGTCGAGCCGGTCGCCGGGGAAGGAGGGCAGCTCGCGCAGGGCGTCGGGGGCGCGCAGGCCGAGACGGTCGGGCAGCCCGGGGCCGATGCCGAGCGTGGCGGTGAGACGGGCCCCGCTGCCGCCGCCGGCCTCCCGGGTCCCGCCGTCGCCGCCGGCCTCCTGGGTGTCCGCAAGGGCGCGGGTCCACCTGGCGAGCACCGCCTTCAGCTCCCGTGCGCCCGCCGTACCGCGCAGGGCGGGATCGAGGTCGTACGCCATGACCAGCGCGGTGGCCTGTTGCGGGGTGGTCACCCCGGCCTGGCGGCGGCGCGCCGCGTGGGCCCCGGGCCCGGGCGCGCCCGCCGGCGGACCGGCCTCGCGGGTGCATGCGGTCGCGGTCAGCCCGATTCCCGCGCCGGCCATCAGGACGCTCCGGCGGGTGGGCGTGTCATCTACGGCATTCGTCGCCTTCGGCACAAAACGGGACCATACATGCGCAGGTGCGCCCGGGCCGCGACCCTCGCCGCACGGCCCCTGTCCTTCAGGGCGCCACCGCCGACGCACCACCGCCGACGCACCACAGCCGACGCCGCCGCCCGCGCCTTCGCCGACTCGGCCGGGCCGTCCGGTGTGAGCACCCCGCGCCTACTGCGCCTACTGCGCCTGCAGCACCAGCAGCGCGAGGTCGTCGTCCGGCGGCTCCTCGCCGAACTCGTGGACCAGGTGCCGGATCCGCTCCGCGATCAGCTCCGCGTCCAGTCCTGCGCAGCCCGCCAGCGCCGTCGCGAGACCGTCCTCGTCGTCGAACTGGCGCGTGCCCGAGCGCCGCTCCGTCACGCCGTCGGTGACGCACAGCAGACTGTCGCCGGGACGCAGTTCCAGGGAGTCGCAGGTGTAGACGACGTCCTCGACGACCCCGAGCAGGGTCTGCGGGCGTCCGGCCGTGGCGACCGCGCCGTCCGGCGCGAGCAGCAGCGGCAGCGGGTGCCCGGCCGAGGCGAGGGTGCAGCGGACGCCGCCCTCGAAAGGGGCCAGCTCGCCGTACAGGAGCGACAGGAAGCGGGTCTGCGGGCCGTCCGCGGGGCCGGCCGGGCCGACGAAGGCGCGGGCGGCGGCGTCGGCGGCCTCGGTCGCGTCGTCGAGCAGGAGCTGGTTGAGGCGGTCCAGGACGTCGGCGACGCCGTAGCCCTCGCGGGCCAGCAGCCGCAGCCAGGGCCGGGCCAGGCCGATGACGACGGCCGCTTCCGGGCCCTTTCCCTGGACGTCCCCCACGGCGAAGCACCAGCGGCCGTCGCCCGCCGGGAACAGGTCGTAGAAGTCACCGCTGGGCCCGCCCTGCTCGCGCGGCTCGTACACGAGGGCGCTGCACACGCCGGGGATCTCGGCGACCGCGCCGGGCAGCAGCCCACGCTGCAGGACGGCGCTGATGGTGGCCTGCCGGGCGTACTGACGGGCCGCGCCGATGGCCAGCGCCACCCGGCGGCCGAGATCCTCCACGAGCCCGGTGACCTCGTCGGGGAAGACGCCCGGTCCGGCCCGCCCGAGGACCAGGGTGCCCAGGGGCCGGCCGCCGGCGATCAGCCGGTAGGCGAGGGCGGCGCCGTGCGGACCGAGGGCCGACGCGGGCCAGGGATAGGGCTCCGGCCCCGAGCGGGGACCGCCGTCGGGCGGGCACGGCGGATCCTTCTCCAGGGCGTGACGCAGCTCCTCGATGCGGTTCTCGCTGCCGTGCCAGACCCGGGCCAGCCGCGGTCCCGGGCCGCCGGCCCAGTCGCCGCGGCCGCTGACCTCGTCCTCCAGCCACACCGCGCACCAGTCGGCGAGCCGCGGCACCAGCAGCTGCCCGGTGAGAGCGGCGACCAGGTCCTCGTCGAGCTGGCCGGCGAGCAGGTCGGACGCCTCGGCGAGGAAGGAGAGGGCGCCGCGGTCGAGCCAGTCCGGGTCGCCCCGGCCGTTCGTTTCCGGTTCGGGGGCGAGGGCGTCGAGGAGACCGGTGAAATCGTCGTGCCCGTGTCCGTGTCCGTGTCCGTGTCCGCAGCCGTGGTCCAGGGCGAAGCCGGAGTTGAAGTCGGAATCGAAGCCGGGGTCGAAATCGGGGTCGAGGTCCGGGTCGACATCGGGGTCGAGGTCGGAATCGAAGTCGGGGTCGAGGTCGGGGCTGTGACCGATGCTCTGGGCCTCGCCCCGCACGGGGCCGGCGGCGCGGGCCCCGGCGGTGCAGCCCACCCCGTGGCGCGGCCGGCCCGCCCCCTCGCCCGCCCGCTCGGCCGCCGGGACCGTCCCGCCGCCGGCGGAACCAGGCTCGGCCGGCTCGGCGCTCGACAGCAGCCGCGCCCAGACCGTCTTCGCCCCCCTGCGGTACGTCACGCCCCAGGCGTCCGCCAGCGTCGCGACCAGGCGCAGGCCACGGCCGTGCTCCGGCGTGCCCCGGGGCGGGTCGGGGGCGTGGTCGCGCGGGGTGCGGGAGGGGTGCCGGTCACAGACCTCCACGACCACCGCGAGAGCGCCGTCGGGATGACCGGGTTCCGCGTCCAGCCGGCACACCAGCTCGACCTCGGTGCCGGCGTGCACCACGGCGTTCGTGACGAGCTCGCTGACGACGAGTATCACGTCCTCGGCGAGGCGCTCACGGAGCTTCACCGCGCCGGGCAGGCCGGTGCCCGCCCACTCCGACAGCGCGGCGCGGACCAGGTCGCGGGCGGCACCGGGGGCGAGGGAGCTGCCGGCCAGGATCGCGCGCGCCTGCGGGAGCCCACCCGCGCGCGCGGGCGCGCCTCCGGCCCGGGAGAAGGTCTCCCGTTGCGTCGGAATGGCACCCATGCGCGGCTCCCCGGACAGTACGGACGCCATCAGCGTGACAGACCGGGTCCGTCCATGAGCACTGGGTCACCGAAGTGGGCCGTCCAGGGCGAGAAGCGTGCTATGCAAAGGCACGTCTGTGCCCGTTGACGCACGGTTGAGGGGCGGAATCCGAGCATCCGGAGTCCGCCCCTCCTCTTGGGCGCCGGCACTCGCCCCTGCGCCCCGCCGGTCACGCCCCGCTGGGCGGGCGCGGACACGCCGGTGCGGCCGCGCCGCTCACATGGCGCCGGTCACGCCTCGCGCGATCCGGCGTACATCTCCTCGATGAGGTGCTTGTACTCCCGTTCCACGACCGGGCGCTTGAGCTTCAGGCTCGGCGTGATCTCACCGTGCTCGACGTCCAGGTCACGGGGCAGCAGCCGGAATTTCTTGATCGTCTGCCAGCGCTGGAGGCCCTCGTTGAGCTGCTTGACGTAACCGTCGATGAGCTCCACGGTGGCGGGCGCGGCCACGACCTCCGCGTACGGCTTGCCGGCCAGCCCGTTGTCCTTCGCCCAGTCCAGGAGGGACGGTTCGTCGAGGGCGATGAGCGCGGTGCAGAAGTTCCGGTCGGCGCCGTGCACGAGGATGTTGGAGACGTACGGGCAGACCGCCTTGAACTGGCCCTCGACCTCGGCGGGCGCGATGTACTTGCCGCCGGACGTCTTGATGAGGTCCTTCTTGCGGTCGGTGATCCGCAGGTACCCGTCGGGCGACAGCTCGCCGATGTCGCCGGTGTGGAACCAGCCGTCCGCCTCGAGCACCTCTGCGGTCTTCTCGGGCAGCCCGTGGTAGCCCTCCATGATGCCGGGGCCGCGCAGCAGGATCTCGCCGTCGTCGGCGATGCGCACCTCGGTGCCGGGCAGCGGCTTGCCGACCGTGCCCGTGCGGTAGGCCTCGCCGGGGTTCACGAAGGAGGCGGCGGAGGACTCCGTCAGGCCGTACCCCTCGAGGATGTGGATGCCGGCGCCGGCGAAGAAGTAGCCGATCTCGGGTGCGAGGGCCGCCGACCCGGAGACACAGGCGCGCAGGTTGCCGCCGAAGGCCTCGCGGATCTTGGCGAAGACGAGCGCGTCGGCGACCTTGTGCCGGGCGCCGAGCCCGAACGGGACGGACGCGCTGCCGGTGCGCCGGAAGTTGTCCTGGGCTGCCTTGGCGTACTCGCGGGAGACCCCGGCGGCCCACTGGAAGATCTTGTACTTGGCCCCGCCGCCCGCACGGGCCTTGGCGGCGACGCCGTTGTAGACCTTCTCGAAGATGCGCGGCACGGCGGCCATGTACGTCGGCCGGACGACCGGCAGATTCTCGATGATCTTGTCGACGCGGCCGTCGACGGCGGTGACGTGTCCGACCTCGATCTGGCCGGAAGTGAGCACCTTGCCGAAGACGTGCGCGAGCGGCAGCCACAGGTACTGCACGTCGTCGGGGCCGACCAGGCCGGTCGCCGCGATCGCCTTCGCCATGTACGACCAGTTGTCGTGCGGCAGACGCACGCCCTTGGGACGGCCGGTGGTGCCGGAGGTGTAGATGAGGGTGGCGAGCTGGTCGGAGGTGATCGCGGCGACCCGCTCCTTGATCAGGCCGGCCTCCTTCTCCAGCCGGGCCGCGCCGCGCTTCTCCAGCTCGTCCAGGGTGAGGATCCAGTCGGCGGTCTCCACGCCGGCCGGGTCGATCACGACCACATGGGTGAGGTCGGGCAGCTCTGCGCGCTTCTCGACCGCCTTGGCGAGCTGGGCCGCGTCCTCGGCGATCAGCACCCGGCTCTCGGAGTCCGAGAGGATGAACGCCGACTCCTCGGCGTTGGTCTGCGGGTAGACGGTGGTCGTGGCGGCGCCGGCGCACATGATGCCCAGGTCGGCGAGGATCCACTCGAGGCGCGTGGAGCAGGCGAGTGCGACGCGCTGCTCGGGCTGCACGCCGAGTTCGATGAGGCCGGCCGCGATCGCGTAGACCCGCTCGGCGGCCTGCGCCCAGCTCAGCGTCTTCCAGGCGTCGGGGCCCTCACCGGACGCGGCGGGCACCGGATGCCGGTACGCCTCCCCGTCGGGCGTGGCCGCCACGCGCTCCAGGAAGAGGCCCGCGACCGACGGCGGACGGTTCTCGATCAGTGTCTGTGTGTCGCTCACGACATCCTCCGGGGCCCGCGACGGTGCGGCTGGCTCGTTGCGGCGTCGTTCGACGCGCGGCTGCTGTTGACGGCGGCTCTGTTGACGACGGCTGTACTGGACGACGGCTGCAACGGGTCGACGGCTGTGCCGGACGACCGCTGCACCGGACGGCGGCTGTTGTTTAACTCATGAGTAACTACCGAGCAGGCATCAGAGTAAAGGGCGACTGGCCAGCGCGTAAGGGGCTCCGGGCGGTCACTTTCTCCTGAGTACAGCCAAAGGGCCCGCCGCGCGACAGCACGACAGGCCCTTTTCCCGCCCGGGATCCCGGGCTTCGGCTCGGTTACTTCTTCCCCTTGCCGGATCCCGCGCTGTCGTCGCTGCTCAGAACGGCGATGAAGGCCTCCTGCGGAACCTCCACGGAACCCACCATCTTCATCCGCTTCTTGCCTTCCTTCTGCTTCTCCAGCAGCTTGCGCTTACGGGAGATGTCGCCGCCGTAGCACTTGGCGAGGACGTCCTTGCGGATGGCGCGGATGGTCTCGCGGGCGATGACCCGGGAGCCGACGGCCGCCTGGATCGGCACCTCGAAAGCCTGCCGCGGGATGAGCTCGCGCAGCTTGGCGACGAGCCGCACGCCGTAGGCGTACGCGGCGTCCTTGTGGGTGACCGCCGAGAAGGCGTCCACCTTGTCGCCGTGCAGCAGGATGTCCACCTTGACCAGGCTGGAGGCCTGCTCACCGGTGGGCTCGTAGTCCAGCGACGCGTAACCGCGCGTCTTGGACTTCAGCTGGTCGAAGAAGTCGAAGACGATCTCCGCGAGCGGGAGCGTGTAGCGGATCTCGACCCGGTCCTCGGAGAGGTAGTCCATGCCGAGCAGGGTGCCGCGCCGGGTCTGGCACAGCTCCATGATCGACCCGATGAACTCGGAGGGCGCGAGGATCGTGGCGCGTACGACGGGCTCGTAGACGTCGCTGATCTTCCCCTCGGGGAACTCGCTCGGGTTGGTGACGGTGTGCTCGCTGCCGTCCTCCATCACCACGCGGTAGACCACGTTGGGCGCGGTGGCGATGAGGTCGAGCCCGAACTCGCGCTCCAGCCGCTCACGGATCACGTCGAGGTGCAGCAGGCCGAGGAAGCCGACGCGGAAGCCGAAGCCGAGGGCGGCGGAGGTCTCCGGCTCGTAGACGAGCGCGGCGTCGTTGAGCTGGAGCTTGTCGAGCGCGTCGCGCAGCTCCGGGTAGTCCGAGCCGTCGAGGGGGTACAGGCCCGAGAACACCATCGGCTTGGGGTCCTTGTACCCGCCGAGGGCCTCGGTCGCGCCCTTGCTCAAGGTGGTGATGGTGTCACCGACCTTGGACTGGCGGACGTCCTTCACGCCGGTGATCAGATAGCCGACCTCGCCCACGCCGAGGCCGTCGGCAGCCTTCATCTCCGGCGCCGAGACGCCGATCTCGAGCAGCTCGTGCGTGGCGCCGGTCGACATCATCCGGATCCGCTCACGCTTGTTGAGCTGGCCGTCGACGACACGCACGTACGTCACGACACCGCGGTAGGAGTCGTAGACCGAGTCGAAGATCATGGCGCGGGCGGGGGCGTTCTGGACGCCGATCGGGGCCGGGACGTCGGCGACGACCCGGTCGAGCAGGGCCTCGACCCCCAGACCGGTCTTGGCGGAGACCTTGAGCACGTCCGCGGGGTCGCAGCCGATGAGGTTGGCGAGCTCCTCGGAGAACTTCTCGGGCTGCGCGGCCGGCAGATCGATCTTGTTCAGCACCGGGATGATCTTGAGGTCGTTCTCCATCGCCAGGTAGAGGTTGGCGAGAGTCTGGGCCTCGATGCCCTGGGCGGCGTCGACGAGGAGGACGGTGCCCTCGCACGCGGCCAGCGACCGGGACACCTCGTACGTGAAGTCCACGTGCCCCGGGGTGTCGATCATGTTCAGGATGTGGGTGCTGCCCGGATCCTGTGTCGGGGCCCAGGGCAGGCGAACGGCCTGGGACTTGATCGTGATGCCGCGCTCGCGCTCGATGTCCATGCGGTCGAGGTACTGAGCACGCATCTGGCGCTGGTCGACGACTCCGGTCAGCTGGAGCATGCGGTCGGCGAGCGTGGACTTGCCGTGGTCGATGTGCGCGATGATGCAGAAGTTGCGGATCAGAGCCGGGTCGGTACGGCTCGGCTCGGGCGCGTTGTTAGGGGTCGCGGGCACGCAGGGTCCTGTCTCTTGAGGCGCCTTCGTGCCTCGGGTCGGATCGATACGTAGGCTCCATGGTCCCACGGGTGGCGACCGGAGACCGGTTTGGGCCACCCCGGCAGCCACTGCTAGTCTGGGCAGCTGTGTCTCATGCCCTCTCAGCGCGAGACACACTCAAGAAATCACCTGGTACGAGCCCCTACGGCTCCGTGCCTGAACCTGAAAAGGCTCATTCGTGGCGAACATCAAGTCCCAGATCAAGCGGAACAAGACCAACGAGAAGGCTCGACTGCGCAACAAGGCCGTCAAGTCCTCCCTGAAGACCGCGATCCGCAAGGCCCGCGAGGCCGCTGCCGCGGGTGACGCCGAGAAGGCTACCGAGTACCAGCGCGCTGCCGCGCGTCAGCTCGACAAGGCCGTCTCCAAGGGCGTCATCCACAAGAACCAGGCCGCCAACAAGAAGTCGGCGCTTGCTTCCAAGGTCGAGTCCCTCAAGGGCTGAACCGCTTCACTGATCTGATCGCCGGAAGGGACCACAGCGGGCCCTCTCATCCGCTCCCGTCCGGCGCCCCCGAGCCTGTACGCGGCCTGCGTTCGCCACGCGGGTACGGGCTCACCAGCTTGATCAGCTCTTCCGGAGGCCCCGGCGCTCTGCCCTTCCCCAGGGCGGGCGCCGGGGCCTTCGGCTTGGTCCTCACGACCAGAAGTCGTTGCTCGTGTCGATGTCCGAGACGCACTCGTCGAGATCCGTGATCTTGTCGCCGACGATCCGGAAGACGATGCACCCGTCTTCCTCGAGGTGCTTGCCGCCTCGGTCGGCGGTGAAACGGTGCACGGAGACGGCGTGCCCACGGCCGTCGACCATCACGTTGCGCAACTCGACGCGCATCGATCCGGCCGTCTCCGAGAAGAGCCTGCCGTACATGTCCGTGATCGCGTCGAGGCCCTTGAAGTCCCCGGAAAGGGGATGGGAACCGGGCACGTGATGCGTACAGTCCCCCGTCATCAGCCCGCGCAGGGTGTCCATGTCTCCGCGGGTGAAGGCCTCGTACCCCTGACGGACGAGTGCCGCGTGCGGGTGTTCAGCCATGTCGATCGCCACCTTTCCGATGCGCCGGCGATGTGCGGCTGGTACGTCCGATTCTCCTCCCGGGCAGGGGAACGGCGACTGGATCACGGCGCCGGGATCAAGGGCACGGTGATCAAGGGCATGGGGATCCACGGCGTGTGGATCCACGGCGTGTGGATCACGCGGTCCGGCTCACACGGTCCGGCTCACGGCGTGCGGATCCCGCCGGGGACGATCCCGCCCCCAGGCGTCACCACGAGGACGATCACGTCGGGCACTCGGCCGGCACGAGACACGCACGCGCGGGACGGTTACCCGCGCCCCCCGGACCGCGCCGCGCGCGCGATGGCCACGACGGCCTTCTCCAGGGCGTACTCGGCGTCGTCGCCGCCGCCCTTCACTCCCGCGTCCGCCTCGGCCACCGCCCGCAGGGCGAGGGCCACCCCGTCCGGCGTCCAGCCGCGCATCTGCTGCCGTACCCGGTCGATCTTCCAGGGCGGCATGCCGAGCTCGCGCGCGAGGTCGGCCGGACGGCCGCCGCGCGCCGAGGACAGCTTGCCGATGGCCCGCACGCCCTGGGCGAGCGCACTGGTGATCAGCACGGGCGCGACGCCGGTGGCCAGCGACCAGCGCAGCGCCTCCAGCGCCTCGGCGGCCCGCCCCTCCACCGCCCGGTCGGCGACGGTGAAGCTCGACGCCTCGGCCCGCCCGGTGTAGTACCGGCCGACGACGGCCTCGTCGATGGTGCCCTCGACATCGGCCACCAGCTGGGACACGGCCGACGCCAGCTCCCGCAGATCGCTGCCGATGGCGTCGACCAGCGCCTGACAGGCCTCGGGCGTGGCCGATCTGCCGGTCGCCCGGAACTCCTGTCTGACGAAGGCCAGCCGATCCGCCGGCTTGGTCATCTTCGGGCAGGCCACCTCACGGGCGCCTGCCTTGCGCGCGGCGTCCAGCAGCGCCTTGCCCTTGGCACCGCCCGCGTGCAGCAGGACGAGCGTGATCTCCTCGGCGGGCGACCCGAGGTACCCCTTGACGTCCTTGACCGTGTCGGCGGACAGGTCCTGCGCGTTGCGCACGACCACGACCTTGCGCTCCGCGAAGAGCGACGGGCTGGTCAGCTCGGCGAGCGTGCCGGGCTGCAGCTGGTCCGGAGTCAGGTCGCGTACGTCCGTGTCGGCGTCGGCGGACCGGGCGGCGGCCACCACCTCCTGCACGGCACGGTCGAGCAGCAGGTCCTCCTGGCCCACGGCCAGCGTCACCGGGGCGAGAGGGTCGTCGTTCGCAGTCTTCCTGGCCATCACCGAAAGCATCCCACGAGCCACTGACAACGCGGTCGACGCACCTCAGGGCTCCTCCCGCCAGCCCTCCCACTCCGCCGCGAACTCGTCCAGCGCCGCCGCGTCGAGCCGTCCGGCCTCGTCGTGCAGCAGGACGAGCCACTGCGCGTCCTCCGCGTCGTCCTCCCCGGCCAGGGCGTCGCGGACGATCCTCGGCTCCTCGCCGACGCCGAACCGCTCACCGAGCGCCTGAGCCACCTCCTCCGCCGCGTCGCGGTCCGGCAGCACCAGCACATGTCTCACATCGCTCACGGCGCCATTTTCCGGCACCCGCCCACGGCCCGTGCACCGCGTGCCCGCCCTCGACGCCCACCCGGCCGGGGTCAGCTGTGCGCGCGGACCGTCGGCACCCGCTCCAGCTCGATCCCGAACCGCTCGCGGTACACCGCCAACACCTCGTCGTCGGCCTCCAGTTCGCGCTCGATGCTCGTTCCGTCCGCGGACGTCGTCTTGAACCGGCGTCCGCCGAGCGTGATCCGCCCTCCCCCCTCGGTGAGCCGCGAGCAGATCAGCGACCGCGTGAAGTGCGACTCCGGTGAGGTGCTGTGCCACCACGCTCCCGCCGCGAAGTCCCCCAGCACCCGGGGCCGCACCTCCAGCCGGTACACCCGCGCTCCGTCCCGCACGACGTCCACGTCCCGCGCCCGCACCGCCGCGCCCGCTCCGGCCTCCGCAGCCGCCTCCGAACCGGCCTCCGGAACGGCTCCTGCCTCCGCTTCGGCCGGGTCCGGAGCGGCCGCGACGATCCTGAACGTCCCACCGGGGTCGCCCTGTTCGCCGTCGTGCCCCCACCGGAGCGGGTGGTGGCTGTGCGCCCCGAACCCGACGTCGGCCAGCCACTGCCCGCCGTCCACCGCCCCGACCAGCAGCGCCAGATGGTCGTACGGGATCCCGAGCCGGCCCTCCTCGCCGTACACCCGCGCCGACAGCAGGGTGACCTCGAAGCCCAGCGCCTTCAGCAGCGCCCCGAACGCCCCGTTCAGCTCGTAACAGAACCCTCCCCTGCGCGCCTCGACGATCTTCTCGACCAGCAGCCTCTCCTCCAGCACGATCTCCTGCCCGAGATGCACCGACAGGTTCTCAAACGGCACGGCCCGCAGATGCCGCAGATGCAGCTCCCGGAGAACGCCGGCGGTCGGGGCCGGGAGCGGCAGCTCGAGGCCGAGACGGTGGAGATAGGCCTCGACCCCACGAGCATCGGGGAAGCGGACGCCCGGGCGCCGGGCGCCGGACGGACGGGAGGCGCCCCGGGGGACGGAAGACCGGGGCTGTTCGTCCTTCGCATGTGCGGGATCCATTCCCTCAGTCTCGCGCCACCCGCAGCTCCCCGTCCCCTCCTCCGCCGCCGAAGACCGCCAGAGCCCCGTCCCGGTCCGTCCGCAGCACCACCGCCCCTCCCCTGCGCAGTGCCGCGACCGTGCTGGGCGCGGGGTGCCCGTACGGGTTGTCCGCGCCGCAGCTGATCAGCGCCAGCCGGGGCGCCACTGCCCGTATGAGGTCCGGATCCTGGTAGGCCGAGCCGTGATGCGCCACCTTCAGCACATCCACTCCGCGCACCAGCGCGGCCGCCGGCGATCTCGACAGCGCCCGCTGCGCCGGGGGTTCGAGATCGCCCAGGAGCAGCATGCGCAGCCCCGCCGATCGCACGAGCAGCGTCACACTCGCGTCGTTCGGGCCTTCCGGCGCGGGCGCGGGCAGCGGCGGAGGCCACAGCACCTCCCATTCCAGCGCGCCGAACCGCCGCCGCTCCCCGGCCACGGCCCGCACGAGGGGGATGTTCCGCGCCCTCGCCTCCTTCCGCACGAACTCCACCTGCTCCACGGGTTCCTCGAAGCCGGTCGTCTCGACGGCGCCCACCTCCCGGCCCCGCAGGACCCCGGGCAGCCCGGCCACGTGGTCGGCGTGGAAGTGGGTCAGCACGACGAGCGGCACCCTGGTGATGCCGAGCGTGCGCAGACAGCGGTCGATCAGCGCGGGATCGGGACCGGCGTCCACGACCACGCCGGCGCCGTCGCCCGCCGCGAGGACGGTCGCGTCGCCCTGCCCCACGTCGCACATCGCCAGCCGCCAGCCCGGCGGCGGCCAGCCCGTGAGCACTCTCGTCAGCGGCGGCGGCCGCACCACCACGAGCAGCAGCAGGGCCCCGCAGACCGCGCACAGCCACGGATGCCTCGACAACCGGCGCCCGCACAACACCGCCACGCCCGTGACGGCCGCCAGCAACGCAGCGCCCGCCCAGCTGCCCGGCCAGTCGATTCCCGCGCCCGGCAGCGCCGCGCCCGTGCCGGCCACGCCCGCGATCCACTCGGCGGGCCAACCGGCCCACCAGGCCAGCGCCCGCGCCACCGGCATCGACACCGGCGCGGTGGCCAGCACCCCGAAGCCCAGCACCGTCGCGGGCGCGACCGCGAACTCCACGAGGAGGTTGCAGGGCACCGCCACCAGACTCACCCGCGCCGACAGCACCGCGACGACCGGTGCGCACAGGGCCTGCGCGGCTCCGGCCGCCGCCAGCGCCTCCGCGAGCCTCGGCGGCACCCGCCGCCTGCGCAGGGCGGCACTCCACCGCGGCGCCAGCGTCAGCAGAGCCCCGGTGGCGAGGACGGAGAGCAGGAAGCCGTAGCTCCGGGCCAGCCACGGGTCGTACAGCACCAGGAGCAACACGGCAGTCGCCAGTGCCGGGACGAGGGACCGGCGTCGGCCGGTCGCCAGGGCCAGAAGCACGATCGCTCCGCAGGCCGCGGCGCGCAGCACGCTGGGGTCGGGCCGGCACACCACCACGAATCCGAGCGTGAGCACCCCGCCGAGCACCGCGGTCGCCCGCAGGGAGACGCCCAGCCGGGGCGCCAGGCCGCGCCGCTCGACCTGCTGGGCGAGACCAGGCGGCCCGATGAGCAGCACGAGGATGATCGTGAGGTTGCTTCCGGAGACGGCCAGGGTGTGGGCCAGGTCCGTCTCCTTGAAGGCCTCGTCCAGTTCGGGCGTGATCCTCGACGTGTCCCCGATCACCAGCCCCGGCAGCAGCGCCCTGGCGTCCGCCGGGAGGCCGTCGGTGGCCGCCCGCAATCCCGCCCGCAGCCTTCCCGCCGACCGCTGCGCGGCAGAGGGCCGTCCCACGACCGACGGCGGCGCCCCGCCCCGCACCCGCAGCACCGCCGCGAAGCGGTCCCCTCGGGCCTGCGCGGGCGCCAGCCGCCCGGCCACCCGCAGCCGCGTGGACGGCAGCAACGCGAGCCACGGAGCCTCGGGCCGCCCTTGGTGACCGCGGGCGCCGCCGGATTCCTTCCGGGCGTCGGGCCCTTGGCGTCGGCCGCCTCCCCTGCGCGATCCGGCGTCCACGATCAGCAGGACCGGCGTCCGCGTCGCCACCGTCGTCCTGGGCGCGGTCTCGACCCTGCGCACCTCCGCCTCGATCATCACCGAGTCGGGCATCACGTGGTCCCCTCTGACCCTGGGGCGCGTGAGCCGTGGGTCGGAGGTGAGCTCGACCTCGGCGGTGACGCGGGCGTATCTGCCCGCCAGCTCCGGCACCGGCCCGCGGCGCAGATCGGCGCCGTGCAGCCCGGCCGACGCGGCGGCCGCAGCCGCGCAGAGCAGAGAGGCGGCGACGGTCACGCACGGCCATCCCCTCCGACGACCCGCCCTCGCGGCTTTCCCGCCCGGCGAAGCCTCCCGACACCCCGCCGCGCCCGCCTCCTCCAGCTCTTCGGGGTCGACGCGCGGCCTGTCGCCCCAGGGGCCCGGCGTGAGCGAGGCGTTCCACGCGCTGTCACGCCTCACGGCCAGCAAGGTCGCGGCGACCGCCAGAAAGCCGAGCACCAGGCCGCCCACCAGCCCCGGGGCCGCGTCCAACGTGAGCGCGGCCGTGGCCCAGGCCGCGAGGGCGGGCGGTACGAGCCGGAGATCCACCGGCCCCTCCTGACGCGGGTGGGCGTCGCCCAGCCGCTTTCCGGAGACGGCGTGCACGGCCTGCCGACCGCGCCCACCAGGCACCGGCCAGGCGCCGTTCAACACGCCCTCGTCCTCTTCCCCGCCGCTGCCCCTGCCCCCGCCCCCGCTCCCGGGATTCCCCCGGATACCGTTCGCCCTCCTCATGGCCGCACGAGATTCCGCAGGTCGGCGAAGCGCCGCTCGCCGATTCCGTTCACGTCCCGCAGCTCGTCCACCGACCGGAAACCGCCGTGCTGTGCCCGGTGGTCGATGATGTGCTGCGCCAGCACCGGTCCCACCCCGGGCAGGGCCTCGAGTTGGTCGACGGTCGCGGTGTTGAGGGACACGGGGACCGCCGGGCCGCCGCCGGGACCTGCCGTGCCGGCGGACCCCGCCGACCCCGCTCCGGATCCTGCTCCCGGTCCCGCTCCCGCTGCGGCCCCGGCCGCCGACGGGACGCCGACGACGACCTGCTCGCCGTCCACAAGGAACCGTGCGCGGTTGAGACCGTCGGTGTCGGCGCCGGGTCGCACCCCACCGGCCGCGACCAGCGCGTCGACGACCCGCGAACCGGCCGGGAGACGGTGGATTCCGGGCTTGCGTACCTTTCCGCTGACGTCCACCACGATCTCGCCGCGGGCCGTGCCCCCGACGCTCCCCGCGCTCCCTTGACCCGGCGGACCGGCGGACGCCTCGGGCCCGCCCGCCGTCTCCCGCCTGTCTGCGGCCGCCCCGAAGGGAGCCACGGCTCGCACCGCCTCCGGCGCCTTCACCGGCTGGACCCTGCCGGCCCAGAAGTGCTGCACGGCGAAGCCCGCGGCAGCGACCAGCAGCACGGTCAGCGCCAGCACGCTCCTGCGTTCCAGTCCGCACCGCGCCTGCAGCCAGACCGGCATCCGCTCCCGCAGCGCAGGCCCCGCCCGCTCCCACCATGCCGCCCGGGCCGTCTGACCCGTGCGGTCGAAAGCACCGGCCTCTGCGGTGAGGACGGCGGCCTCCGACGCACCGCCCTCTGCGACCATGCCGGCGTCAACGCCCGCGCACCCGCCGCCGTCCGGTGTCCCGCCCCCTGGACCCAGGTCTCCCGCACCGTGCGCCGGGCATGCATCCGTCGTGTCGTCCGCGGACCCCGCGCCGTCGGCGGCACCGCCTCCACGGGACTCCGGCCGGTCGCCGTGTCCGCCGGGACCGTGGGACTCCGGCCGGCCCCTGCCGCCACCGGCACTGTCGCCCGCGCCGCCCCCGCCCGGCGGTCCGACGCCCGGCCTCTCCGCCTCCCGGGCCCGTGCGGTGAACAACGCCTGCGCCCGACGGCGGTTCTCCTCCGCCGAGTCATGACGGTGTCCCGCCCGATGGCCGCCGGGCGGACGAAGGCGGCGGGAGCGGCCGTCGGAACCGCGGGACCGGCCCGGGCCACTGGTCGCGTATGTGCTGCGTGAGCGTGATCGAAGTGCCATACGACGAGGATCGGACACTTCGCCACACCGCGATGATCTTGCTCGATTTCCGTGGACCGACGTCCCGTTGTGGATAACTCCGTCACCCGCAGGAGGGGGAAGTCCTCATCGTGGCGAGACCACGACTCCCAGCAGTCCGGGACCGGTATGGGCCCCGATCACCGCTCCGACCTCGCTGACATGCAGATCGACGAGTCCGGGGACGCGGGATCGCAGACGGTCCGCGAGAGCCGACGCCCGTTCGGGGGCGGCGAGATGATGCACGGCGATGTCCACCGGGGCGGTGCCCGCCCGGTCCGCGCCGAGCTCTTCCAGACGTGCGATCGCCTTCGAGGCCGTCCGCACCTTCTCGAGGAGGTCGATGCGCCCCGCGTCCAGCTGGAGGAGGGGCTTCACGGCGAGCGCCGAGCCCAACAGGGCCTGGGCCGTGCCGATCCGGCCGCCTCGCCGCAGATACTCCAGGGTGTCGACGTAGAAGTAGGCGGACGTGCCGTCGGCTCGCTTCTCCGCCGCGGTGACCGCCTCGTCGACCGTCCCACCCGTCTCCGCGACCTCGGCCGCCGCGAGCGCGCAGAAGCCGAGCGCCATGGCGACCATGCCGGTGTCCACCACCCGTACAGGAACCGGGGCCTCGCGCGCCGCGACCACCGCCGCGTCGTACGTGCCGGACAGTTCGGCGGAGAGGTGGAGAGAGACGATGCCGGAGGCGCCCGCCTCGGCGACCCTGCGGTAGGTCTCGGCGAAGTACCGGGGGCTGGGGCGCGAGGTGGTGACGGGGCGTCGCTTCTGCAGCGCCTGGGCCAGCGAGCGGGTGGAGATCTCACTGCCCTCTTCGAGTGCCTGGTCGCCGAGGACGACGGTCAGGGGCACCGCGGTGATGCCATGACGCTCCATCGTCCGCTGCGGCAGGTAGGCCGTTGAATCCGTGACGATCGCGACATGGCGGGACATGACCTGGAGGTTACCTGGCGTAGCCGCTGTGCGGCAGCCCGGCCCCTGGCAGCCGGGCTGCCCTTGACCGAATCAAATACCACGCGGAACGGCGCCCGCGCAGGGATCCGGTGAGACGGCGGGACCCGGTCACGCGACCCCGTCGGTACGCGACGACCGCGGCATCGCCATGCCGCCCGGCCCTCTGCCCACGGAGTGCCGAACGCCGGCTTCCGCTCAGGTGGTGCTCTCCGGGCGCGGCTTCTTCTGCCAGGAGTAGGTCTGGCGCGGTCCGGGCGGGGTGATGGCGGGCGGGGTCGGCTCGTCCGCGGTGCGTGCGCCGGGGGTCTCCGGCCAGGTCTGTCCCGCCGTCGGGCTGTCGGCGGCCGGCGCCTCGGGCCACGGCGGCGTCCGGTCGGGTTCCGAGGTGGTCCAGTGCCGCAGCGCGCCGGCCTCGACGCCGATCTGGGCGCTGAGGGAGTCGAGGTCGTCCTCCGCGAAGCGGCGGGCCCGGTCACGGGTGGCCCAGCGCAACGAGTCGGCCGATCCCGTGATGCGCTCGGTGCGCTCCCGCAGTGCCGGCAGACGCTCGGCGAGCGTCGCACGGTCCGGCTCCGACTCCAGGCGCTTGAGTTCGGCGTCCAGTTCATGGCCGTGCGCGCTGAGCCTCTGGAACAGGGCGAGGGACTCCTTCAGGGACACGTCCTCCTCGACGCCCGCCTGCAGTGCGTCCTGAGTGGCCCGCATCGACGTGCGCAGGGCGAGCCGCAGCTGGGCGATCTCGCCGGCCGGTCCGGACTGGGCGAAGGACTTGGCCCGCAGGGTCTGGTCCTCGACCGTGCGGCGGGCCTGGCCGATGGTGCGGTCGACACCCCGCTTGGCGGCCCCGATGACCTTCACCGTGGCGTAGGCGCCGAGCGCCAGGCAGAGCACGAAGAGCAGGACGATGACGGCGATCACGGCTTCCACGAGCTCCTCCTTCGACCTGCACGACGCGTCCGGCCCCGCAGGCGGCACACCACAGCCGGCGCCCCGCCCTTCAAACGGTAAACGAGACGGGCAGGCCCGGAGTTCCAGAAGAACCCCGAACCTGCCCGCACGGAACCCCTAAGGGACTCCGACATCACATGCCGCCCGGCCGGACGAGCCAAGGCCCCGCCTCACGCCCGGACCATGCCGTCGCCACGGGCGGTGCGGCCGGCCTCCGTGCGCGAAGGCCGGCCCTCACGCCGGAACGATGTTCACCAGCTTCGGCGCCCGCACGATCACCTTGCGGATACCGGCCCCGCCCAGCGCCTTGACGACCGCCTCGTCGGCCAGCGCGACCTTCTCCAGCTCGTCGTCGGAGATGGCCGGGGAGACCTCCAGGCGCGCCTTGACCTTGCCCTTGATCTGCACGACGCAGGTCACGCTCTCGTCCACGACGTACGCCGGGTCGGCGACGGGCAGGTCCTGGTGGACGACCGAATCGGTGTGGCCCAGCTTGCGCCACAGTTCCTCGGCGATGTGCGGGGCCAGCGGGGCCGTCAGCAGCACCAGGTCCTCGGCGACCGTGCGCGGCAGCGCACCGCCCGCCTTGGTCAGGTGGTTGTTCAGCTCGGTGATCTTGGCGATGGCGGTGTTGAAGCGCAGGCCCTCCAGGTCCTGGCGCACCCCGTCGATGGCCTTGTGCAGGGCCCGCAGGGTCGGCTCGTCGGCCTCGACGTCGACGACGGTCACCTCGCCGGTGGCCTCGTCGACGATGTTGCGCCACAGCCGCTGCAGCAGGCGGTACTGGCCGACCACCGCGCGGGTGTCCCAGGGGCGCGAGACGTCCAGCGGGCCCATCGCCATCTCGTACAGGCGCAGCGTGTCGGCGCCGTACTCGGCGCAGATCTCGTCCGGAGTGACGGCGTTCTTCAGGGACTTGCCCATCTTCCCGTACTCACGCTTCACCGGCGCGCCCTGGTACAGGTACGTGCCGTCCCGCTCCTCGACCTCGGCGGCCGGGACGTACACGCCGCGGGAGTCGGTGTACGCGTAGGCCTGGATCATGCCCTGGTTGAACAGCTTGTGGAACGGCTCCGCGGAGGAGACGTGCCCCAGGTCGAACAGCACCTTGGACCAGAAGCGCGCGTACAGCAGGTGCAGCACGGCGTGCTCGGCCCCGCCGACGTACAGGTCGACGCCACCGTGCGGCTGCCCCTCGCGGGGGCCCATCCAGTACTGCTCGACGGCCGGGTCCACCAGCCGCTCGCTGTTGTGCGGGTCCAGGTAGCGCAGCTCGTACCAGCAGGAACCCGCCCAGTTCGGCATGGTGTTGGTCTCGCGGCGGTAGCGTCGCGGGCCGGAGCCGTCGCCCAGGTCCAGCGTGACGTTGACCCAGTCCGCGTTGCGGGACAGCGGCGTCTCCGGGGACGTGTCCGCGTCGTCCGGCTCGAAGGTGCGGGGAGAGTAGTCCTCGACCTCCGGCAGCTCCAGGGGCAGCATCGACTCGGGCAGCGGGTGGGCGACGCCGTCCTCGTCGTAGACGATCGGGAAGGGCTCGCCCCAGTACCGCTGGCGGCTGAACAGCCAGTCGCGCAGGCGGAAGTTGACGGTTCCTTCGCCGATGCCCTTCGCCTCGAGCCACTCGGTGATGCGCGCCTTGGCGTCGACGACGCCCAGGCCGTTCAGGCTGATCTCGTCGTTCGCCGAGTCGATGATCTTCGCGTCGTACGAGGCGAAGGCGTTCTCCCAGGTCGACGTGTCGGTGCCGCGGCCGTCGGTCGGCTCGACGATGCAGCGGACGGGCAGCTCGAAGGCGCGCGCGAACTCGAAGTCGCGCTGGTCGCCCGCCGGGACGGCCATGATCGCGCCGGTGCCGTAGCCCATCAGGACGTAGTCGGCGATGAAGACGGGGACCTGCGCGCCGTTGACCGGGTTGGTCGCGTACACGCCGGTGAAGACGCCGGTCTTGTCCTTGGCCTCGGCCTGGCGCTCGACGTCGGACTTCGCGGCCGCCTGCGCGCGGTACGCGGCGACGGCGTCGACGGGGGTGGCGTGGCCGCCCGTCCAGACGTCGTGCGTGCCCTCGGGCCAGGCCTGCGGGGTGAACTTGTCGACCAGCGGGTGCTCGGGCGCCAGGACCATGTAGGTCGCGCCGAACAGGGTGTCCGGGCGCGTGGTGAAGACCGAGATCCGCTCGCCGTCCACGGGGAAGTCGACGCGGGCGCCTTCGGAGCGGCCGATCCAGTTGCGCTGCTGCAGCTTGATGGCCTCGGGCCAGTCCAGCGCGTCCAGGTCGTTCAGCAGGCGGTCCGCGTAGGCGGTGATGCGCATGTTCCACTGGCGCAGCTTGGCCTTGAAGACGGGGAAGTTGCCGCGCTCGGAGCGGCCGTCGGCGGTGACCTCCTCGTTGGCCAGCACGGTGCCCAGGCCGGGACACCAGTTGACCGGTGCGTCGGAGGCGTAGGCCAGACGGAACTCCCCCAGGACGTCGGCGCGCTCGGAGGCCGTCAGCTCGTGCCACGCGCGCGTGTGCCCCGGTACGGACCGCTCACCGGACTCGAACTGGGCGACCAGCGCGGCGATCGGGCGGGCCTTGTCCGCGTCCTCGTCGTACCAGGAGTTGAAGATCTGCAGGAAGATCCACTGGGTCCACTTGTAGTACTCGGGATCGATCGTGGCGAACGACCGTCGCTTGTCGTGGCCCAGGCCCAGCCGGCGCAGCTGGGACTTCATGTTCTCGATGTTGGCCTCGGTGGACACACGCGGGTGCGTGCCGGTCTGCACGGCGTACTGCTCGGCGGGCAGGCCGAAGGCGTCGAAGCCCAGGGTGTGCAGGACGTTGTGGCCGGTCATGCGCTGGAAGCGCGCGAAGACGTCGGTCGCGATGTACCCCAGCGGGTGGCCGACGTGCAGGCCCGCACCGGAGGGATAGGGGAACATGTCCATGATGAACTTCTTGGGCCGGGCGACCAGCTCGGGGTCACCGGCCAGGTCGCCCTCCGGGTTCGGCGCGGCGTAGGTGCCCTCGGCGTCCCAGAAGTCCTGCCAGCGTGCCTCGATCTCGGCGGCCATGGCTGCCGTGTAGCGGTGCGGCGCGGCCTCTGCCGGGACAGCGGCGGCAGCGGGGTTCGTCTCGCTCATGGTCCTCAAAGCTCCATCGATCGTCTCTGCCAGCGGGTTGTCGTCAGGAAACGAAAAATCCCCTCGCACAGGAGGGGACGCCGCGCCGATTCCGAACCGTCCGTTCACCGGCGGTCGGGACTGATCAGCGCGGCTCGCTAAGCAGAAGGCGTACAGCACGCATGGCGTTAGGGTACCGCAGGCCTTGAGCACGAGGCCACGCGCTTACGTATGCATGGTCGAGACAACGTTGCTGCGCCGGGAACGGGGGGTCAGAGCTGCATCCAGGGTCATGGTTACTTCGCGTAACAGCCGCTAAAGGACATCACAACAGTCACATCGTCGTTTCATAACAACGCAATAACTCAAACCTCGTACCCATCGGTATGGAGCCACTTAGAGTTCGGCAGCGGGACCGCTTTCCCGAAACTGCTCGGAGTTGCCCCCATGAACCCTCGTTCCAGTAACAGCACGCTCCCCAAGCCCGGCCGGTCGGTCTACGGGTTGGCGACGGCTGTCGTCCTGGTCCTCATACCTGTGGTCGTGCTGGTCGGCGGCGACCAGCTGCAGGCATTCCTCAACTTCGGTGCGGGTGTCCTGTCGCTGGTGTGCCTCACCTGCTCGGTCATCTGGGGCCTCGTCGCCCAGGACCGGCTCATCCTCAACACACGTCAGCGGATCCTCGCGCAGGGCGTCCACCGCGTGACCGCCGTCGGCTCCATCGCTTTCCTCGTGGTGCACATCACCGTCAAACTGGCGCTGGAGCACACCGTCCTGATCGCCGCGCTGATCCCCTTCAGCCTGGGCGTCAAGGGCAGCGCCGGACTCATCGGCCTCGGCTCCCTGGCCGCCCTGCTCATGATCTTCGTGGGCATCACCGGTGCGCTGCGCAACCAGTTCGCCGCGCCGGCCGAGGTCGCCGCCCGCTGGCGCGCGATGCACATGCTGGCCTACCCGGCGCTGTGCGCGGCCCTCATCCACGGCCTCTTCGCAGGGCGCGCGGCGAAGCCGTTCTTCATGGTCTCGTACGAGCTCTGCCTGGCCGGCGTCATGGCCGCCCTCGCACTGCGCGCCGCCCCGCGCCCCTTCAAGCGCAGGGTCGCCGACCGCATCACCGCGTTCCTGGGCGCGCCGGACCGCTCCGCCATGGACGGTCTCGAGGCGTCACGCGCGCGCGTGTCGGAGACCGGCTCGTCGGCGCTGCCCGGGTACGAGGGCCGCTCCGGCCGTTCGCCGCTGACGGACACCATGAGCTCCACCCGGATGACCCCGCCGTCGGCGTCGCCGCTGTACGACACACCCGCCACCCCGGAGCCGGCGAACGGCTTCGCGGCCGCCTACCGGGCCGTCAACACCCCGCCGCGCGGCCAGCAGCCGCCCTACATCGCCGATCAGACGGCTCGCATGGGCATGCCGTTCGACCTGCAGCAGGCCACCGAGGCGATCCCGCGCGTCGACAACGGCGGCAGCACCTCGGGCAACTGGCCGATCCCGTCCCCGCCGCCGGTCGGCGAGGCGCCCCAGTCGGTCTACGACCCGCTCCAGGACACGGGATTCACCATCCCGGTCTATGGCAATCCGGGCACTCCGGGATCCGGCGGACGTGACGTGTACGACACAGGTGAGACGAACCCCGGGTACGGCACGTACAACCAGAACAACACGTACAACAGCGGTCCCGCCAACGAACCATCGCCCGGTGCGTCATACGACACACCGGGTTCGGGCGAACCTTGGAACACGCCTTCCGGAGGCTATAGGTGAACGAGGCCCTGCCCGACGTCCCAGAAGTCCGCGTGGTCGGCCTTCCGCAACTCACGTCGGGTTTCGACCTTGTCGAGAGACTTGACCTGCCCATGCACCTGAAGGTGCACGGGCCGCTGGAACCCCTCGGCGGAGAGGCCCTCGCGAAGCTCTCCGAGAACATCAACCTGAAGGGCCGCGGCGGCGCGGGCTTCCCCTTCCACAAGAAGCTGCGCTCGGTCGCGGAGGCCGCGATCAAACGCGGCGTGCGGCCGGTCGTCGTCGTCAACGGCAGCGAGGACGAACCGGCCTGCCGCAAGGACACGGTGCTCATCAACCGTGCCCCGCACCTCATCCTGGACGGCGCGCTGCTCGTCGCGGAGGCGCTGGGTGCCCGCACGCTCGTGGTGGGGGTCACCCGCGAATCCACTCAGCGCTCCATGGAGGCCGCGCTCTCCGAACGCGGCCTCAGCAACGGCCGCAGGTCGGCCCTGAAGGCGTTCGTCCAGCGCAACCCGATCCGCATGGTCACCGGCGCCGCCGCGTCGCTGATCCGTTCCATCGACGGCGGCCCGCCGATCCCGCCCGGCCGCAAGGTCAGCGCCTCGCAGAACGGCGTCGGCGGCGCGCCCACCCTCCTCTCCAACGCCGAGACGTTCGCCCAGCTGGCCATCGCCGCCCGCATCGGCCCGGAGCGGTACGGCAACACCGGCCTGTACGACGAGCCCGGCACCGTGATGCTGACGGTCTCCGGCGCGGTCGCCCGTCCGATGGTGATCGAGGTCCCCACCGGCGTGCCGCTGCGGTACGTCCTCCAGCTCGCGGGCGCCCCGCCGGTGCCCCAGGGCGTGCTGACCGGCGGCTACCACGGCAAGTGGATCGACGCGGCGACGGTCAACGAGGCGGTCGTCTCCCGCAACTCGCTCGACGCGGTGGGCGGGGCGCTCGGCGCCGGCGCGATCCTGCCGATCAGCCAGGAGACCTGCCCGCTGGGCGAGTCCCTGCGCGTGGCCCAGTGGCTGGCCGACGAGAGCGCGGGACAGTGCGGTCCCTGCTACCTCGGCCTGCCGGCCGCCGCGCGCGGCATGGAGGACATCATCAACGGCGGCGGTCCGGCCGCCCTGGAGGCCCTGAAGCAGGTCGCCAAGAACGTCAAGCGGCGCGGCGCCTGCTCGCACCCGGACGGCTCCGCGATGTTCCTGGAGTCGACCATCAAGGCGTTCACCGACGACCTCGCCGCCCATGTCCTCGGCAACGGCTGCGGACGGCCCGTGGAGGGCGTTCTGCCGCTCTTCGAGGCGGGCACGGCCCCCGCGAGCATCACGAGCGGCCGAGCGCCGGAGGAGAGCGGCTCGAGCCGTCAGAAGATCTTCGTCGACTGGACGCTCTGCCGCGGCCACGGCCTGTGCGCCGACATCCTTCCCGAGGTCTTCCAGCTGGGCGCCGACGGCTTCCCGACGGTGGCGCAGGCGAAGGTACCGCAGTACGCCGAGGCGAAAGCTCTACGCGCGGTGCGTCGCTGTCCGGCGCTGGCCCTGCGCATCGAGGAGGACACGCGCGCGCAGGCGCCCGCACGCAACCTCCCGGTTCTCTCCCAGGGCCGCGGCCGCCGCGCCCTCGGCCGCTGAGAAGCACGACGGCAGCAGACGGATCGGGGCCGCCCGGCAACGGGCGGCCCCGATCCGTCCATGCCGACGGGCGCGCGAGAACGGGGCGCGGCCGACCCTGAACGCAAAAAAGATCCCGCCGGATCGCATCCGATCCGGCGGGATCTGCTGTGGAGCTAAGGAGAATTGAACTCCTGACCTCCTGCATGCCATGCAGGCGCTCTACCAACTGAGCTATAGCCCCTCGCGGCCAAGCGGCAGAGCCGCGGTCCTGACCGTGCCGCCCGGTTTCCCCGGCGGCGACGCCAACTTTACCGGTCCGGCGGCGGACCACCAAATCCTTTCCGCCCCGTCCGATTTCGACCCTTATGCGACGTCACGCGGTGACGAACGAATAGAACCGCTTGAGCGTGCAGTGCTCCTCGAGGAGCCGGCCGTAGATCGGCTCCCCCTCCAGTTCGCGGTACGTCTCGATCGGGTCGCCCTTTATGATCAGCGCCCGCGCGCATTCCTCGCACCAGTACTGGTAGTCGGGATTGACCGGCTCCATGTCACGGACGATCGGGGTGCCGCTGCCGCACCAGTCGCACTTCCGCCTGTGTGCACCCATCGATCAGCTCCAGCTGCGGCCGCAGGCCGTGCACACGTAGGAAACCCCTCCGTTGTCGCCGAGAACCTGAGCCACATGGGCCGAACCGCAGGAGGGGAAGCCGAGACGGGTGGCCTTGCCCCGTCCCACCGCTGTTCCGGAGAGACGACCGACCTCTCCGCGGATGCTCGCAGGCATCGCTACTCCCTCCCGTCGGGCCGCGCCCCCTCCGGTCGTTTGATTCTGCCACGGCCGGAGCAATACGGTCAGCGACGCCTCAGTACCAGTCCGGACACGGCACCCAGGGCAGCTGTCGTAGCGAGCGCGAACATGCATGTGAGAAGCGCTTCCGCCGAGGTATACGCCCCCGGGGCCCCAAGTGACTCAAGGCGGTTGAAGAACAGTGTCCCGAAGGCGGCCACACCGATGAGCTGCCCGAGCTGGGCGACCGTGGCAAGCAGTCCGCCGGCGTCCGCCGCGTCCTCGGGCAGCACGGCGGCCAGCGCCCCCGTCAACGCCGGACTGAAGGCGAGCGCGAGCCCGGCGCCCACTCCGGCGTACGCCGCGTAGAGCCACGCGCCCCCGTGCGCACCGCCCCGGAAGACCAGCCCCACGGCGACCACGGACAGCGCCAGCAGCGCGAACCCGGAGGGAATCAGGGCCCGTTGCCAGGAGGCCGGCCACCTGCGCCACGTCAGCCCGACGGCGCCGAAGACGACCGCGGTCGGCGCGAAGGTGAGACCGGCGCGCAACGCGCTGAAACCCAGGCCGCCCTGGACGTGCAAGGTCAGCACGAACAGGAAGCCGCCGTTGACCGCCATGACGGCCGCCACCCGCAGGACGGCGAGCGCCATCCCCGGGTGACGCAGCACCCGGGGCGCGATCAGCGGGTCGCCGCCACGCCGGGCGAGCCGGGACTCGGCGCCGCAGAAGAGCACGAACACAAGGGCTCCGGCGGCCAGCGACGACCAGGACCACAGGGGCCAGTCCTCCTCCCGCCCGAGCACGAGCGGGACCGTGACCAGCGACACGGCAGCGCCCAGAAGCACCAGCCCGGGCCAGTCCATCCTGCGCGTCCCGCTCCGCGCCGCAGCCCCGGCCACTCCCGCGGCCCGCTCCTCGTGCGCCCCCGCGTCCGCCGCCGAGCGCCCCGGCAGTCCCCCGCCCCGCGGCAGGACGCGCCCGCCCACGACCAGCAGGACGAGACCCACGGGCACGTTCACGAGGAACACCGGCCGCCAGCCGGAGCCCAGCAGATCGGCGTCCACCAGCACACCGCCCGCCACCTGTCCGGCGGCCGCCCCGACCGCGAGGACCGCGGAGTAGACGCCGAGCGCCCGGACCCTCGCCTCCCCGCTGAACGTACGCTGGATCAGGCTGAGCACCTGCGGGATCATCACCGCCGAACCCGCCCCCTGCACCAGCCGGAACACGATCAGCTCGGTGCTGCCCTGCGCCAGACCGCAGGCCAGCGAGGCGGCCGTGAAAAGGGCGAGCCCGGCCAGGTGGACGCGGCCGGGTCCGAACCGGTCGCCGAGCCGCGCACCGGTGATCAGCAGCACGGAGTACGTGATGGCGTACCCGGCGACGACCAGTTGGAGGTCGGCGCCCGAGGCGTCGAGGTCGGAACCGATCGTGGGGGCCGCGACGTTCACGATGAAGACGTCGAGCAGAGCCATGAACTGGGCCGCGAGCACCACCGCCAGCAGCCGCCGCGGCCGATTGTCAGTGGCGGGGTCTTTACTGGCAGCAGGACGTGGAGCGGGTGGGACAACCGGGGGAACCGGGCTCGTCCGGGGTTTCGTCGTCATGCGGTCGAGCGTGACGAGGGTCCGGTACGGGTGCCGAGAGCCCGCCGATGCTGGTACTGACAGCACCTGGCAGGGGACGGCCGGGGGACCGACCATGGGGGCGTGAGATGGGGGCGTGACGATGGGGACGCGGACAGGCACACGGACGCGCGCAGGGGCGGGGCACGGGGCACGGGCCACGGCGGCGCCCGCACCGGAGGCGGGACCGCGGACGATTCCGCGGCCGGGGGCGGAGCCGGGGCGCCCGAAGCCGGGGACGACCGGACGGCGCCGGCCCGAGCTGTCCGCCTTCCTGCGCAGCAGACGCGCCCGGGTGACACCGGGCGACGTCGGCATGCCGCCCGGACTGCGGCGCCGCACACCGGGGCTGCGGCGCGAGGAGGTGGCCCAGCTCTCGGGTGTGGGCGTCACCTGGTACACGTGGCTGGAGCAGGGGCGGCCGATCAACGCCTCCGCACAGGTCCTCGACGCCGTCGCGCGCACGCTGCGGCTCGACGCGCCGGAGCGGGAGCACCTCTACCACCTCGCGGAGGTGCCGTTCACGGCCGCTCCGGAGGCCCTGGTGCAGAGTGTGGGCCCCGAGATCCGGGGCATCATCGACGCGCTGGCGCCGCGGCCGGCCGTGGTCTACAACTCGCGCTACGACATCCTCGCCGCCAACCGCGTCTACCGTGACCTGTTCATCACCCCGGTCGAAGCCTGCTCACCGGGTCCGGACAACGCCTTGTGGCGGCTGTTCACGGTGCGGGAGGAGGACTGCCCGCTGATGTTCCGTGACAAGGAGCTGCCGCTGATGGTGGCCACCCTGCGGGCGGCCTACGGGCTTCATGCCGGGGAGCCCGTCTGGGAGGACTTCATACGCGCGATGTCCGAGGCCAGTCCGCTGTTCGCACGGTTGTGGAAGACCGGGGACGTGGCGGAGCCGGGCCGTCGCGTGAAGGTCTTCCGGCATGCGGCCGTCGGTGAGCTGCGGATGAGCTCCACGTCGCTGACGATCAACGGGATGCCGGAGTGCAGGATCGTCGTCTACACACCCGACGACGAGGAGACGGAGCGGCGCGCGGCTCTGCTGCGGAGCGGGACGACAAAAAATCCCGCCCCCTGAGGGGCGGGACTTCCTGAAGCGATATCGACCGGTCTCTTTCGATCTTTGACAACTCCAGAGAGTGTCGACCGACTGGCCGACCGGCCAATCCGTGGAGCTAAGGAGAATTGAACTCCTGACCTCCTGCATGCCATGCAGGCGCTCTACCAACTGAGCTATAGCCCCTCGCGCCACGCGGTTTCGCGTGGTGTTTCGCCCCGCTCAGCGGTGCGAACAAGAAGAACTCTAGCCTGCGACCTGCCGGAAAGTGAAATCCGAGGCTCGCCGGCCCGACCGGTCGGTCAGTCGTCGTCGCCGAGCACCGGCTCGGGCAGGGTGCCGGCGTTGTGCTCGAGCAGGCGCCAGCCCCGAGCGCCCTCGCCGAGGACGGACCAGCAGCAGTTGGAGAGCCCGCCGAGGCTCTCCCAGCTGTGCGCCTCCAGACCGAGAAGACGGCCGATGGTGGTGCGGATGGTGCCGCCGTGGCTGACGACGACGAGCGTCCCGTCCTCGGGCAGCTTCTCGACGTGCCGCAGGACGACCGGGGCGGCGCGGTCGGCCACCTCGGTCTCCAGCTCGCCGCCGCCGCGGCGCACGGGCTCGCCGCGCTTCCAGGCGGCGTACTCCGCACCGTGCCGGGCGATGATCTCCTCGTGCGTCAGCCCCTGCCACGTGCCCGCGTACGTCTCGCGCAGGGACTCGTCGTGGGTGACCTCGAGACCGGTGAGCGCGGCGAGCTCGGCGGCCGTGGCGGCGGCCCGCGACAGGTCCGAGGCGACGATGGCGTCGGGCCTGAGGGAAGCGAGCAGCCGGGCGGCGCGGCGGGCCTGAGCCATGCCGGTCTCGGTCAGCTCGACGTCCGTCGTGCCCTGGAAGCGGCGCTCCACGTTCCAGGCGGTCTGGCCGTGCCGCCAGAGGATGACCCGGCGGCCACGGCGCTGCTGACGGGACGTCGTCTGCTCCGCAGCTGTCACCGCAGGTCCTCGTATCCGGCGGTCTCGTCCCCCTCGGCCTGCAGTTTGGCGTGCTCCTGGGCCTTGCCGCGGGTCGCGAGGGCGTCGGCGGGCAGCGCCAGCTCGGGGCAGTCCTTCCACAGCCGCTCCAGGGCGTAGAAGACGCGCTCCTCGCTGTGCTGGACGTGGACGACGATGTCGACGTAGTCGAGCAGGATCCAGCGGGCGTCGCGGTCGCCCTCACGGCGCACCGGCTTGACGCCGAGCTCCTTCTGGAGACGCTCCTCGATCTCGTCGACGATCGACTTGACCTGGCGGTCGTTGGGTGCGGAGGCCAGCAGGAAGGCGTCCGTGATCGACAGCACATCGCTGACGTCATAGGCGATGACGTCGTGCGCGAGCTTGTCGGCTGCCGCCTGGGCGGCGGTGTTGATGAGATCGATGGAGCGGTCGGTGGCGGTCACTACGTGGCTTTCCGTCGGCGGACACTTGTCCTCAAGGGTCTCACGGACCGCCGACGGCACCCCACGGGATTACGGCGCCCCCGCGACGGGGAATCACGCGGCGGCGGGTGATCACGCGCGGGGGGCCGCCCGGGCCGGGCCTCCCGCGCATCGTTCCCGTCGGGTCATCCGGTCGAGGAGCGTTTGTAGTCCTTGCCCAGGACGACCGCCACATCGGCGTTCCCGGAGACGGCGCCCTTCTTCACGGCGTCGGTTCCCAGTCCCAGGGTCTTGGCGACCTCGACGGCGTTCTCCTTGTTCGCGGCGTCCCCGTAGAGAACCTCGGAGGCGGCCTTCGTGCCGGACGGCGCGCCGCCCTCCACGAAGGTGAAACCGCCGTTGAGGAGGACCACGCGCGCGTCCTCGGTGTCGGCCTTCGTCCCACTGGCGTTCTGGACGAAGACGCTGACCGCCGCGTCCTTGTCGGGGCTCTTCGCGGTTCCGCCGAGGACGTCCTTGACGACGCTCGCACTGGCCTGGGCGCTGAGCGTGCCGTCGGCGCGGACCGGCAGCAGGGCGGTCTTGTAGTCGCCGCCCTTGGCGAGATCGGCGAGCTTGGCCAGGAAGGCGCCGAGGTCCCTTTCGGTCAGGGACGGGTCGAGAATCTGCGCGAGGGTCTGCACGGTGACCGTGGCGCCCTGCGGGTCGGAGGACACCTTGCGCAGCACGCCCTGCATGACCTGGCCGAACCGCTCCAGCTGGGCGTTCTGGGCCTCGCCCTCGGCGCGGTGGGTGGCGTAGGCGACCGCCATCTTGCCGCTGAGGGTCTGCTTCTCGCCCTTGGCGACGAGGGGGGCCTCGCCCTTCTTGGCGTTCGGGCCGGGCACGGCCGTGTCGGTGTCGACCTCGATGCCGCCGACGAGGTCGACGAGGTTCTGCAGGTACGGCGTGTCGAGGCGCCAGGTGCCCTGGATCCGGGTGCCGAGCACCGTGTCCAGCGCGCCGCGGGTCCCGTCGGAGCCGTCGCCGTCGACGGATTTGGCGAGGGTCGTCGTGGTGCCGTCGTCCTGGGTGAGGACGAGGGAGTTGGGCAACAGGACGGTGGTGCCCTGCTTGGTGGTGGTGTTGTCGACGAGCAGGGCCGTGGAGGTGCCGCCCCGGGCGGTGTCGTGCAGGTGGACCACGACCACGTCACGCTTCTGGGCGGCGGCCGGGGTCGTGGCGCCGGCGCCCGAGTCCGAGGACGACGACAGACCGGGCAGCTTCCCGGCGTACCAGAGGTAGCCCACCCCGCCGGCCGCGACCAGCGCCAGGACCACCACGAGGGCGACGAGCCGGCTGCGGGCACGCCGCTTGGCCTCCTCGCGGCGCTCCGTGCGGTTCTCGGTGAAGTTCAGCCAGTCGATGACGTCCTCGGAGTCACCGTCGGGCTCCTCCACGAACGCGAACTGCTCGGTGCGGTACTCCCGTTGCTCCTTACCGGCGGCTCCGGCGGCATCGTCGTCCCCCCGGACGTCCGTCGCCTCGCCACGGATGCCTGCGCCGACGCCCGACCCGTGCCCCGGGTCCCCGTCCGCGCCGGCCCGCGGCTCGGCGGGGCCGGCCTGTTGAGGAATGTAGGCGGTCTGCTCGGCGGTCCGTGCCTGTTCGGCCCGGGGCTGCTGCCCGGCGGCGGTCTGCCCGTAGGGGTCGTAGGGAGCCTGCGTCGCGGCACCGTACGGGTCGTAGGCGGGGGCGGGCGTCTGCGGGCCGGTGTCGTACGGGTCGTAGGCGGGCGCCTGCCGGCCGCCCGTGGTGTACGGGTCGTAGCCGTACCCCTGCTGCCCGTGGCCCTGCCCGTGGCCCTGGTTCTGGCCCTGGCCCGGCTGCCCCTGGTACTGCTGCTGCCCGTACGGGTCGTAGGGCTGCTGGGGGGCCTGCTGGGGCGGGACCTGCCGGTAGACGGGCTGGCCGTACTCGTCGTAGCCGACCAGTTCGTACTGGTCGCCGCCGTACCCCGCGTCGTGTCGGTCGTTCACCGGTGCCCCTCTCGGCTCACTCGCCGCGGTACAGCTCGCGCTTGTCGATGTAGCGCACGACGCCGTCCGGCACCAGGTACCAGACGGGGTCGCCCTTGGCGACTCTCGCGCGGCAGTCGGTGGAGGAGATGGCGAGCGCGGGCACCTCGACGAGCGAGACGCCGCCTTCGGGCAGGCCGGGATCCATGAGGTTGTGCCCCGGCCGGGTGACGCCGATGAAATGCGCGAGGGAGAACAGCTCGGCGCTGTCCCGCCAGGTCAGGATCTGGCCCAGGGCGTCGGCGCCGGTGATGAAGAAGAGGTCGCTCTCGGGGTTGAGAGCCCGCAGGTCGCGCAGCGTGTCCACGGTGTAGGTGGGGCCGCCGCGGTCGATGTCGATGCGGCTGACCGAGAACTGCGGGTTCTCGGCGGTCGCGATGACCGTCATCAGGTAGCGGTCCTCCGCCGGGGAGACGCTGCGGTGGCTCTTCTGCCAGGGCTGGCCGGTCGGGACGAACACGACCTCGTCCAGGTGGAACTGCGCGGCGACCTCACTGGCCGCCACGAGGTGCCCATGGTGGATCGGATCGAACGTTCCGCCCATGACGCCGAGGCGACGCCTGCCGCGGTTCGACGGGCCCGTGGCCATGTCCTGCTCTCCCATGCGTGCAGACCCTACCGGCCCGGTCGCGGGGGCCCGGCGGGCGAACGCCCGGAGCGCCCCGCTATGCCGGACTGCCCGTCGTCGAACACCGCGGGCTCAGCGGTCGCGGTTGAACCGGGTGGTGATCCACAGCAGGAGCATCAGGACGATGAAGGCGCCGCCACCCGTGACCAGCGGGTCGAGGCTCTGGTGGTTGCCGCCGTGCTCCTCGCCCTCGGCGGCGAGGGTGACCAACTGGGCAGCGGCGCTGTGAAGGCTCATCTTCGGCAGGACCTATCCGATGGAGGTCCCCCCGCTCGAGCGAGGTCGAGAGTGGGGGAAGGCGGGATAAAGACGTCGGCCCATCGTAGACGGGCGGCTCGGCGGCGATCACGCCGACTCCGCCATTGGGAACCTTCCCGTCGGCTCAGTCGTCTTTCCGCTTGTAGCCCCGCAACAGGAACCACGCGGTCAGCGCACAGCCCAGGATCATCACGATCAGTACGACGCGGAGCAGATTCCCCGGCCCCTGCTGCTGGGCGGCGCCGACGGCCTCGTAGAGCCAGGCGGCTGCGGGACGGTGCTCCATGGGGCGGGACTCCTTCGGTGTAGTGCCCGTCCACGGTAACTCCGCCTGGGCCGTCGTCCGCTCAGGGGGCACAAAGGGACGCACAAGGGTCCGCAAAGGGTCAGGTCAAGGGCCACACAGACGCACTGGGGGAAGACATGTCCGACGACGGCCGCAAGCACGACGGCGCCGGCCACGAGCACGTGCCGAGCAGGCAGCGCAGGCGCTTCCCGGGAATCTCCTCGCGTGCGTACGAGCACCCCGCCGACCGTTCCGCCCTGGTCGCGCTGCGCAAGCTGAGCGGTTTCGACACGGTGTTCAAGGCGCTCAGCGGGCTGCTGCCGGAGCGCAGTCTCCGGCTGCTGTTCCTGTCCGACTCGGTACGGGTCTCCGACCAGCAGTTCGCGCACCTCAACGACATGCTGCGGGATGCCTGCCACATCCTGGACCTGGACAAGGTCCCGCCGATGTACGTCAACCAGGATCCGCAGCCCAACGCCATGTGCATCGGTCTGGACGAGCCGATCATCGTGGTCACCACCGGCCTGGTCGAGCTGCTCGACGAGGAGGAGATGCGGGCGGTCGTCGGGCACGAGGTGGGCCACGCGCTGTCCGGGCACGCCGTGTACCGCACGATCCTGCTGTTCCTGACGAACCTCGCGGTCCGGGTCGCCTGGATCCCGCTGGGCAACCTCGCGATCATGGCGATCGTGACGGCGCTGCGCGAGTGGTTCCGCAAGTCGGAGCTGTCCGCCGACCGCGCGGGTCTCCTCGTCGGCCAGGACGTGAAGGCCTCGATGCGGGGTCTGATGAAGATCGCCGGCGGCAACCACCTGCACGAGATGAACGTGGACGCGTTCCTGCAGCAGGCCGAGGAGTACGAGTCGGGCGGCGACCTGCGCGACTCCGTGCTGAAGATCCTCAACGTGCTGCCCCGCACCCACCCCTTCACCACGGTCCGCGCGGCCGAGCTGAAGAAGTGGGCGGAGTCCCGCGACCACCAGCGGATCATGGACGGCCACTACCCGCGGCGCAGCGAGGACAAGGACACCTCGGTCACGGACTCCTTCCGGCAGTCCGCCGCCCACTACGCGACGAGCGTCAAGGGCTCCAAGGATCCGCTGATGAAGCTGGTCAGCGACATAGCGGGCGGCGCGGGCGGCCTGGGCGGGCGCGTCCGGCGCGGCTTCGACGGCTTCACCGGCCCGACCCCGCCGGAGGACCGGCCGCGCAACGGCTCGGACGGGGCCGACGGGGCCGACGGAGAGGGCGGGGCGCAGGGTCCGAAGGACACGCCGCCGCGCGGCGGGAAGTGAGCGGCTCGGCTCCCCCGTCCGGGTCTCACACCCGGGGCTGCGCGCTCGTCGCCAGGGCGCCGCACAGGGCCGTCACACCGCCGGTCGCGTAGGGGTCCGTGCCGGCCGGGCCGCCCGTCTTCGCGGTCTGGCCGGCGAGCAGCGGCCTCAGATGGTTCGTGGAGTCCTCGGCGCAGGAGAGTGGGCCGGCCTGGACGTAGGACACGATCAGCTGGAGCTGGTGGGTGCGCAGATCCTCGCGGTCGAAGCGGAACTGCAGCTCGCGGCGGACGGTGAACAGGGAGGACGGGGCGTCGGCGGCGGCGCCGGCGGGCCGCAGCGCGTACACGAGGGTGTGGTCCGCGGTGACCTCGAGGGTCGAGGAGTCGGTCTCGGCGGCCTGCAAGGTGCCCTGGACCCGGACCTTGCGGTCGGCCAGCTGGGCCAGGGCGGGGTCGAAGCGGACGAGCCAGCCGGTCGGCGCGTGCCGGCCGTCGGCGGCGGGGTGACTGAAGCTCTCGTCGAACTGGTCGAGCTGGTCGGCGTCGATCAGCGCCCGCACGGGCCGCACCTGCTGCCCGGTGAGCACCTCCGGATAGAGGGAGGAGTGCACGATGTACTCCTTGGCCGTGGTCAGCGCGGCCACGACCTGGCTGTCGGAGAAGTGCGCGGTGCGCCGTGAGGCGGGCAGCGGGATGCCCTCGGCGCCGATGCGGAACTGCGCGGCGGGGCTGTGCGCGAAGAGCGATTCGGGTGCGGCGGTCCCGGGCACGGCACCCTGAGGGGAGAGCGGGATGACGGTCATCCGCAGCGGTTCGGCGGTGCGGCGGGCCGACTGGTTCTGGTAGGGGGCGCGCAGGCCCATGTAGATGGCGGAGCCGAAAGCGACGGCGATCAGCACCACCAGGGCCAGCGCCTGCCGGGACAGGCCGCCCCGCCGCCGGGCGGGCCGACGGCGGACGGCGGGCGCGTGGTCGGCCAGGCGCTCGTGCGCGGAGTACTCCTGAATGCGGGCAGCACGGATGAACGATTCGTCGAAGACGACGGATCGGTACTCGTCCTCACCTCCGGAAGTGCCCTCGGGTGTCCCCTCCGGTGGGTCTCCAGGGCCGGCCATACTTTCAGAGTAGGTCGCGCGGACCTCGGGTAAACGCCCCGCTGTACGACAAGTTCTGACAACTGCTCACCGGTTTGGCGTCCGCACGCGCACGACTCGTACGACCTTGCGTCGCACAGGCGTTCACGGAGTGTGCGGGACCACCGAGACGGGTGGCCGGGACTTTTCGGCGGGCGCGGAGGGCGGGGGCACGCTCCCCTGTTCGAGTCCGGTCGTGGCGGGCGACGGCACCTGGTCGCGGCTGCCCGAGGAGGTGCCTCGGTAGACCGCGGCGAAGGCCAGCGCGACCATGCCGACGCCCATGACGAGGGCGAGCATCCAGGCCACGGGACGATGCCAGCGGCTCTGTCTGCCGTACGGTCCGTGGGCGCCGTAGCCACGCTCCCAGGCTTCGGCGAGGTCGACGTCGTCCGGGTCGTCGAAGTCCGGATCATGGCCGAAATCGTCCGCGCCGTAGACGTCCTCGTAGCGGTCGCCTCTGGCGCGGGCTCTGCGGGCCTCGGCCTCCGAGGCCTCGGCTCTCGCCTCGGCGGCGGCAAGGAGGCGTTCCACGGCGGTCGGCTCGTGCACCACGGCCGCCTGTACGAAGGCCTCGTCGAAGACCACGGAGGCGAACTCTTCGTCCGACACTCCGCGGTCGTGGTCGTCGTCGGGCTCCCAGCCGTCAGGGAACGGCGTACCCCCCACGTCCTCCGGCACATGTCCAGAGTAGACCTGGGGGGTCAATTTGGGCAGGCGGAACGGAAATTCGGGGGCCGGATGAGATGCCTCTCACGGCGTTCGCCGCGGGGTGGCGCACTCGGCCGTCCGGGCGTCTCCGGCGCCCGGGTCAGCGCCGTACGTGTCCGTCGCCCGTGACGATGTACTTCGTGCTGGTCAGCTCCGGCAGGCCCATGGGACCGCGAGCATGCAGCTTCTGGGTGGAGATGCCGATCTCCGCGCCGAAGCCGAACTGGCCCCCGTCGGTGAAGCGGGTGGAGGCGTTGACGGCCACCGTGGTGGAGTCGACCAGCTGGGTGAAACGGCGGGCCGCCTGCTGCGACGTGGTGACGATGGCCTCGGTGTGGCCGGAGGTCCACAGCCGGATGTGCTCGACGGCCCGGTCCAGCGAGTCGACCACGGCGGCGGCGATGTCGTAGGAGAGGTACTCGGTCTCCCAGTCCTCCGGGGTCGCCTCGACGACGGTCGCCTTGGAGTCCTCGGCGTACGCCAGCACGCGCTCGTCGGCGTGCACGGTCACGCCGGCCTCGGCGAGGGCGTCGAGGGCACGGGGCAGGAACTCGGGGGCGATGTCCTGGTGGACGAGGAGGGTCTCGGCGGCGTTGCAGACGCTGACCCGGTGGGCCTTGGAGTTGATCAGGATGTCGATCGCCATGTCGAGGTCGGCGTGGGCGTCGACGTAGACGTGGCAGTTGCCGGTGCCGGTCTCGATGACGGGGACGGTGGACTCCGTGACCACGGTCTGGATGAGCGAGGCGCCGCCGCGCGGGATGAGGACGTCGACCAGTCCGCGGGCGCGCATCAGCTCGCGGACGCTGTCGCGGCTCTCACCGGGCACCAGCTGCACGGCGTCGGCGGGCAGCCCGGCCCCGCCCACCGCGTCGCGGATCACCCGGACGAGGGCGCTGTTCGACTCATGGGCGGAGGAGGACCCCCGCAGCAGGACCGCGTTGCCCGACTTCAGGCAGAGCGCGGCGGCGTCGACGGTGACGTTCGGACGCGCCTCGTAGATGATGCCGACGACGCCGAGCGGGACCCGCACCTGGCGCAGGTCGATGCCGTTGGGCAGGGTCGAGCCGCGGACGACCTCGCCGACCGGGTCGGGCAGCGCGACGACGTCCCGCACGTCGGAGGCGATGGCGCGGACCCGCTCCGGGGTGAGGGTCAGCCGGTCGACGACGGATTCGCTGGTGCCGTTCTCGCGGGCCTTGGCGATGTCCTTGGCGTTGGCCTCGACGATCTCGCTGGTACGGACCTCCAGCGCGTCCGCGATGGCGAGCAACGCGTCGTCCTTGGCGGCCCGGGGCAGCGGCGCGAGGTCGGCGGCGGCCGCCTTGGCACGGTAGGCGGCCCGGGTGACCGGGGACATGGAGTCGTACGGCGAGAGCGTGGTCATAAGGGAAGGGTAGTGCGCCGCACCGGCCCGCTCACCGCTCGTTCCACACCCCGAGACTCCCCCGGGGCGGCTTTTTCGGGCACGGCGGCGAGGGGCGCCGGACGAGGTGCACCAGACGAGGTGCACCGGACGAGGGGCGTCAGTAGGGGTGGACTCCTACGGGCGTCGCCGGGGCCGGGCCGTAACCCTCGGCGATGCGCTGGTGGTAGGTCTGGCGGTCGATGACCTCGAGGCCGACGATCTCCCAGGGCGGCAGGCCGGCCGTCTGGCGGTGCTCGCCCCACAGGCGCAGGGCGACGGCGGCCGCGTCATGCAGGTCGCGGGCCTCCTCCCAGTACCGGATCTCGGCGTGATCGCCCGCGTATCTGCTGGTCAGGAGGAAGGGATGATCGTGGGCGAGCTGCTCCAGAGCCCGCCGGACCTCCTGCACCGGGGCCTCCTCGCCGGAGACGCTGAGCGTGACGTGCCACAGCCGCGCGATCTCCACGGGCCGGCCGCCCTGCGACTCGGCGACCTCCTGCGCCCGGTAGCGCTCACCGGCGGCCACGCTGGTCAGGGCGCGTTCCTCGCCGGGCGGGCGCGGCGCTGCCGAGCCGGCCCCGCCGGTACTCCCACGAGCCGCTGCCACCCCAGGGCGCACTCGTCTCACGACGGCCTCCTTTACGCAGCGCTCGTGCGGATGTCCCGCGTTTCGCCGCGGCAGCCCGCGGCCCGTGTCCCTGAGACAAAGTTGAGCAGGCCGCACGGCTTCGCGGGGCGGTTTCACGGAACGTCCCCCACCGGTACGGATCGTTCGAGCGTGTTTACGGGTGGAGGATCACCAGGTCGTCCCGGTGGACGACCTCACGCTCGTACTCCGCTCCCAGTTCGCGTGCCAGGTCCCGGGTCGACCGGCCGATCAGCTGGGGGATCTCCTTGGCGTCGAAGTTGACCAGACCGCGGGCCACCGCCCGCCCCCGGGCGTCCCGCAGCTCCACGGGGTCGCCCGCGCTGAACTCGCCCTCGACGGACGCGATCCCGGCCGGCAGCAGCGACGTGCGCCGCTCGACCACCGCGCGCACCGCGCCGTCGTCCAGGGTCAGGGAGCCCTGCGGGGTCGAGGCGTGCTGAAGCCACAGCAGCCGGTCCGCGGAGCGCTTGCCGGTCGGACGGAAGTAGGTGCCGGTGTCCCCGCCCGCCAGGGCGTCCGCCGCGTGGACGGCGCTGGTGAGCACCACGGGGATGCCGGCGGCGGCGGCGATCCGGGCGGCCTCGACCTTGGTGACCATGCCGCCGGTGCCGACGCCCGCCTTGCCGGCGCTGCCGATCTCGACGTGGGCGAGGTCGTCGGGGCCGCGCACCTCGGCGATCCGCGAGGTGCCGGGTGTGCTGGGGTCGCCGTCGTAGACGCCGTCGACGTCCGACAGCAGGACCAGCAGGTCGGCGTGGACGAGGTGGGCGACGAGGGCGGCGAGCCGGTCGTTGTCGCCGAAGCGGATCTCGTCGGTGGCGACGGTGTCGTTCTCGTTGACGATCGGGAAGGCGCCCATCGCGAGCAGCTTGTCGAGGGTGCGGGAGGCGTTGCGGTGGTGGGCGCGGCGGCTCATGTCGTCGCTGGTCAGCAGGACCTGCCCGACACGCACGCCGTAGCGGGCGAACGAGGCGGTGTAGCGGGCGACGAGGAGCCCCTGGCCGACGCTGGCGGCGGCCTGCTGCCGGGCGAGGTCCTTGGGGCGGCGGCGCAGCCCCAGCGGGGCGAGCCCGGCGGCGATGGCGCCGGAGGAGACGAGGACGACTTCCCTCTCTCCCCCGCTGCGGCTCTTGGCGAGGACGTCGACGAGCGCGTCGACCCGGTCCGCGTCGAGACCGCCCGAGGCGGTGGTCAGCGACGAGGAGCCGACCTTCACGACGATCCTGCGGGCCTCGCCCACGGCCTGCCTTGCCCCTGCCACCTTGTTCTTCGCCCCTTGTGTAGGTCCACGGCTGCCCTGTCCGGCAATCTACGCGAACGGGGCCCGGGACCGCTCCGGGGTTTCATTTCGCGGACAGCGCCACGAGCACACACCGTCATCGTTTGCTCACCATTTGCATATGGCAAAGAGGTTGTGTCGGTTCCTCGACGAATTTGAAGACAACACAAATTTATTTTCAAGTTTCGGTCACCTACAGTTCGCGGTGTGAAGCGCATACTCCTCAGGTCGGGGAAGAGCCCCTTCGACGTCGTCCCCGTCGAGGAAGCCCTCCACCGCGACGTCATGGCCACCAACTCCGGCAACCTGATCTTCAGTGACGCAGCGCACAAGATCCTCACGGTGCCGGACACCGAGGTCGTCTCGAACGGCATGCGGAGCGATGCGAACGCGGCGGCGCGGATCAACGACGAGTACGACGCCTTCGTCGTCCCGCTGGCGAACGCGTTCCGGCCGACCTTCGAGCAGCCTCTGCAACGGCTGACCCGGCTCATCGGGAAGCTGAAGATCCCGGTCGTGGTGCTGGGCGTCGGCGCGCAGACCGGGGTGACCTACGAGGCGGCGCGGCTGAAGCCCATCGAGGCCTCTGTGCGCGCCTTCTGTGCGGCGGTGCTGGACCGCAGCGCCACGATCGGGGTGCGGGGCGAGTTCACCGAGCGGTACCTCAACGACATGGGCTTCCGCGACGTCGAGGTCATCGGCTGCCCCTCGATGTTCCTGCACGGCGACCGGCTGCCGGTGGAGAAGCGGACGGCGGCGCTCACCGCCGAGTCGCGGATCGCCGTCAACGGCTCGCACGCCGCGGTGCGCGGCGGCGGTCTGCACCGGATCATCACCCGGACCAACGAGCGCTACCCGAACCTGCTCTACATAGGCCAGAACCTCACCGACGCCCGCCAGCTGTACTGGCGGGACACGGACTCCGTGGGCGGCCGGGTCACCGAGATGCCCACCCACCCGGACCACCCGATGTACCGGGAGGGCAAGGCGCGGGTCTACATCGACCCGGTCACCTGGCTGGACGACCTGCGCGAGTTCGACTACTCGTTCGGCTCACGCATCCACGGCAACATCGCGGCGCTGCTGGCCGGCACGCCCGCGACCGTGCTCGCCTTCGACTCGCGGACGCTGGAGCTGTGCCGGTACTTCGAGATACCGCACCGGCTGCTCAGCGAGACGCCCGCGGACCTCGACCCGGCCGACCTCTACGAGGAGGCCGACTTCACCGGGCTCACCGGCAACCACAGGGCGCGGTTCGACCGGTTCACCGCGTTCCTGGACAAGAACGGGCTGCAGAACACCTTCACCCACGGCGACGGCGGCCGGGCCTTCGACGAGAAGCTGCGCTCGCTGTCCTTCCCGGCGGGCGTGCGTCCCTGGAACGACGCCGATCTCGCCTCGCTGACCAGCCGGTTCGGCTGGCTCCAGCAGCGGATCAGCGAACTGGACTCCACCAACGCCCAGTTGCGGCGGGACCTGGCCAAGAGCCGGTCCGGCGCGAGGGGTGCGGCCAGGGCCGCCGCGGTCATCCCGGCCCCCTCGATCTACCGCCGCGCGAGGCGGGTGGTGGGCGGTCCCCTGCGTCGTGCCCTCAAGCCGGGCAAGTAGCCCGCCCCCGCTCCTTCTGCGATCGAGGCCGCCTGCGATCGAGGCCGCGGATCCCCCGGATCAGGCCGCCGCGGTGCCGCCCGGCCTCATCGGGGGACGGCGGAGCCTGCTCAGCCGCCTGCGGACCTTGCGGACGAAGCCCCGCATGAGCGTCTCCGCGGCGTCCTTGCGCCAGCCCGGGTACGCCGCGGCCTCGCGGGGCTCCGCGAGGTAGATCCGGTCGGGCAGACCGGTCTCGCGCGAGCCGTAGTGCGGATAGGCCAGGTAGAGCTGCGTGTTGCGCTTCTTCAGGACGGGCGTCGGCTCACTCTTGGCCTTGATGAACTCGAGAACGTCCACCAGGAGGTCGGGGCGCTGCCGGGCCACCAGCTCCAGGCGCAGTCTCTCGTGGACCTTGAGCCGCTGGGCGACGCCCTCGTTCCAGTGGGCGTCCATCAGCGGCTTGGCCAGCTCCATCTTGGTGCGCCGGATCTCCTCGTCGTTCCTGAGGAAGACGGGCCCGAACTGCGGCAGCACGGTGACGAGGAACGGGCGGACCATGAGCACGTCCCGCTTGGGACCCGGCGGGAGCAGCCGCTCCAGCAGGCCCATCAGGGCGCGCGCGGAGTCGAAGCGCAGGGTGTAACTCCCGCTCTTCGTCACGTGCTTGCCGTCGCTGCGGCCCACCAGGTAGTAGCAGGTGTAGTCGGCGACCACGGAGACGCCGTCGGCCCGCAGGTAGGCCTCCATGGTGAACAGCGCGTCCTCGCCGGTCCACAGGGACTCGTCGAAGCGTATGTCGTGGCGCTGCAGGAACTCCCGGCGGAAGAGCTTCTGCGCGCTGAGGGTGAACTTGATGTTGGAGGAGAAGACGTCCGTACGCTCGAGCGTCTTGGCCCACATCGACTTCGGAGGGTTGCGGTTGATGCCCTCGACGCGCCCGAGGACCACGTCCGTGCCGTTGCGGTCGGCCATGGCGACCATGCGCTCCAGGGCCTCGGCGCCGAGCCGGTCGTCCGCGTCGAGGAAGAAGACGTAACGCCCTGTCGCCTTGGCGAGACCGACGTTGCGCGGGCCGCTCGGGCCGCCGGAGTTCTCCTGCCGGATCACGGTGACGGCCATGGGGGCGCGGGCGGCGAACTCCTCCAGGCACTCCCCCGTGCCGTCGCGCGAACCGTCGTCTATGGCGACGACCTCGATGCGGTCGGGCGCCATGGTCTGCGCCTCGACCGAGGCGAGGCACTCGACCAGGTACGGCATCGCCTCGTACGCCCCGATGACCACCGTGACGTCAGGCTGCGCAACGGTCACTGTTCCCTCTCACCACCACAACGTTCCGACAGGACTGCTTTGGATACTCGATAGACGACGAATACGCGGAGCGGGTTGCTCGGACTCCTGTACGTGTTCCACATCACAGGATGCACGAAGAGGGGGACCCCCGGAGATCACTCTCCGGGGGTCCGGCTCTTCGTGCGCGGCGACTCCGCGGGAGCGGGGCGCTCAGGCGGTCGCGACCCCCTTGGGCAGCGCCGCTCCGTCGTCCGGCGCGGCCCCCACCGAGGCCTCCGCCGCCGCTGCCCCGAGGGCCTGCTGGCTGACGTTGCGCGCCTCGGCCTTCAGCGCCAGACGGGTGACGGCGGCGTCGAACCGCTGCAGCGACGTCGGCTCGTCCGTCCCGAGCAGGTACTCCTTGAGTTCCTTGCGGTCCTTGGCCAGCGGATCGGCGGCCGGGTCGTGCACCGCGTCGAGCAGCCGGTCCAGCTCGGCCGCGCCGTTGCTGAGGATGACGGCCGCCCGCACCGCGGTGTTCTGCCGCCGGAACTCCTCGGCCCCCAGTTCCGCGGAGTCCGTGACCGCGTACGGCTTGCCGCTCGCGATGAAGTCGGAGACCACGCTGGAGATGTCGGAGACCATCGCCGCACAGGCGTTGAAGCAGTCGAACAGGTGCGGCGCAGCCCCCGTGATCACCCGGTGCTCGAAGGACGGGAAGGAACGCCAGAAGGCGTCGTCCCAGTCGGCGCGCAGCCGAGCGGCCTCCTCGTGCTTACGGACGTCGACGATGCCGTCGCGGCTCGTCACGGCCTCGTCCGCACGGGCGTCGAAGGCGAGTGCGAGACCGCCCAGCCGGGCCGTGAGGCGGGTGAGCTCGGCCGTGGCGCGGGCCTGTGCCGCCGGGTCCGCGGTGAAGCGGGGGTCGGCGGCGCGTTCGGCGGCGGCCTTCTTGATCAGTGCCGTGATCCTCCGGTGCGCGGCCGCCGCCTTGGCGCTGCGGGTGCCGGTGAAGGGGTGCGGCTTGTACAGGACACGGACCGGGGGCTCGGCCGCGATGAGCTTCTTGACGATGTTCTCGCCGGCCAGCAGCAGCGAGGTGTTGCCCGGGTTGTCGTCCCAGCCCTCCCAGGTGGGCGCGTACAGCACGGTGGGGACGTCGCCCTCGGGGGCGGCCGCCCGGATCGGGGCCAGCTGCGGGCGGCCGACCTCGACGATGTCCTCGTCGCGGATGCCGACGTCGGCGATGGCGTAGCGGTCGCGGCCCGCGCGGCCGGCGGTCCACACCTCGTCGTACACCTTGCTGAACGGGTTGACGCTGGCGGCCTTGTCGCTGTCGCCGTGGCCGATGAAGACGTGCTTCATCGTAGGCACGCGCAGCAGGTGGATGTTCTTGCCGACGTTCGCGCAGTACAACGCGACCCGCACCATGGACAGGTCCATGTTCATCAGGTGCACCCCCCCGGGCACGCAGACGACAGGGACCGACGTGGGCGCCATCTTCTCCAGGATGACGCGCTCACGCAGGATGACCAGGGGCCGGGACTCCATCTGCTCCATGGTCTCCAGCCACATGTTGACCTGGTAGGCGGAGTCGTCGGAGCCGGAGAAGTACAGCACCGTCTCGGGCCGGTACTCGCGCAGCCAGGCGCTGAGCGTGCCCAGGACCTTGTCGGCCTTCGGCGGGAGCCGCCTCGCCCGCAGGTACGGGACGAGCACGAGGACGTACAGCGTGCCCAGGCCGAGCGTGACGGCGATGCCGGCGAAGCCCGCGCGCTGCGAGTCGGTGACCGCGCTGACGAGCAGGCCCACGACGGCGGCAAGGTCGAGGTGGAGCATCTTCAGGGTGGCGCCGCCCAGCAGGAGGCGCGGCGGGGCGTCCGGGATGCGCAGCCGGGAGGCCAGGTCGACGTTCCTGGTCGCGACCGGCATCTGGCGGCGCTTGCCGAGCAGGGTGACCAGCGCGCTGTGCGGTGCCTGGAGCCCGAAGAACACCGTGAAGCACGCGATCGCCGCGTAGAAGACCTCGTCCTCGGAGAGGCCGAGCCTCGCCAGGAGCAGGATCAGCAGCAGCTCGCGGACCAGGAAGCGGGTAGCCATACCGGCCCGCACCTTGACGAGGAGCTCGACGAGACGGCTGCCCTTGCGGTGGAGGTAGAGGTCCGCCAGGTACGTCACGGCGGCCGCGGCGGCGAAGGCGGGGGCGCTCGGGACGAGTGCGGACGCCATGAGGCCGGGATAGCCCAGCATCATGAGGACCGCCGCGGCCAGCTCGGCCACGCTGCCCACCCGGGCGACGCGAATAGCAGTGGATATCACGGAGAAACCTGCTCTGGGAGGGGGCCGGTCAGAGGTGCCAAAAGTCCGGAAAATCCTTTGTAAGATTTCGGAAGCCTTACGGATACAGGCCTCTGTGAATTCTCCGTAAACGGGGATCCACAGAGGCCTGAAAAATCAGTGACCAATTGTGCTCGATTATGCCACGCCGTTCTGCCGGTCCAGCACCTCGGCCAGCGCCTGCTCGAAGTCGGAAGCCTTACCCGCAGCCGCCGTCGGATCCTGCTGACGGACGTCGACGACATGCCCGGTGAGCTCGGAAAGCAGCACGTCGAGAGAGGTGCGGGCGACCGCTTCGGAGGAGAGCAGGGAGCCCGTCGGCTCCTGCCCGAAGGCCTTGGTGCGCATCGGCGTCGCGGTGCGCTCCGGGTTCACGCAGTTCACCCGAATGCCGTCACCGGCCCACTCGTCGGACAATGCCTGGGTGAGATTCACCATGGCGGCCTTGGTCGAGGAGTAGAGGCTGTACTCGGCCCGCCCGCGCGTGTAGCTGCTGGACGTGTAGAGCAGCAACTGCCCCTTGGTCTCGGCGAGGTACTTGTAAGCCGAACGGGCGATCTGCACGGGTGCCAGGTAGTTGACCTTCAGCGCTTCCTCGATGGTCGCGTTGTCGGTCTCGGCGAGCTTTCCGATGCGCAGCACACCGGCCGTGTTGACGACGTAGTCGATGCGCCCGGTCTCGCTGTAGGCCTTGGACAGGGCGTCGTCGACCTCCTCCGGGTTCTCCACGTGGGTGCCGGTGGTGGAACGGCCGAGGGCGTAGACCTTGGCGCCGTACGACTCGGCGAGTTCGGCGATGTCCTTGCCGATGCCGTACGAGCCGCCGAAGACGACCAGGGTCCTGCCGCTGAGCAGCTCGCGGTAGACCTCCTCGCCGTTCTGCTCCGGGGTGGCCGAGGAGGCCAGCTGGAAGAGCTTGTCGGCGATGAACACGTCGACGGGCTGAGTCACCTTCATGTTGTACTCGTCGCCCGCGACGACGTGGATCGGCACGTCCGGCAGGTAGCGCAGTACGACGGTGCAGTCGTCCGTGGCCTGGAAGTTGGGGTCTCCCGCCGCCACTTCGTAGGCCCGTCGGATGGTGGACAGCTTGAACGCCTGCGGGGTCTGTCCGCGACGCAGCCGGGAGCGGTCCGGGATCTCGGTGATGAACTCGCCGTCCTCGCCGTGCGTGCGCGTGACGATGATGGTGTCCGCGGACGGAATGGCGACGTCGACGGCCTGGTAGCGCTCCAGCGCGGTGACGCAGTCGTCGATGACGCGCTGCGAGAGCAGGGGGCGGACGGCGTCGTGGAAGAGGACGTTGACGTCCTCGCCGTCGTCCAGTCCCTCGCCCAGGGCGGCGATGGCGCGCTCGGTCGTCTCGTTGCGCGTGGAGCCGCCCTCGATGATCGCCCGGACCTTCCTGAACCCGGCCTTGGAGACGATCTTCTCGACGTCGGACACATAGCCCGGCGCCATCAGCACGATGATCTCGTCGATCGAGTCCGCCTTCTCGAAGGTGGCCAGCGTGTGCTCGATGACTGCCTTGCCGGCGATCTTCAGCAGCTGCTTGGGAATCGACAGACCCACGCGCTGGCCGGTGCCACCGGCCAGGATCACTGCGGTGGTACGGGGCTTGGCTATGTGCTGAGACACAGAGGACCTACCTTGGGGCGACAGGGACGGGAAAATGGTCCCACTTGCGGTTACCTCGATGCAAGGTGAGCGCCGTTCGCTGCAAATGTGCACGCAACCTGGCATTCACCTTCCGTCACTGACGTTGGTGATACGGCGACGCTCCTTCCCGGGATGCTCCCAGGAAATCCTGTGAGTAACTCCACAACGAGTGAGCATTGCCCTGAGTGACGAGAGCGGCGCTGACGGCAGTGTGACTCTAACGGTTCTCGGCGGGTGTCCGCGCCGCCGTGATCGCCGCCTCCCGGCGCGCCCTCCCCCGGCGGGCGTCGGCCGACGGACTGCACGACGGCCGGATCGCCGATCATCCGCACACCCGTGCGCGCGATCGACCGACCGGGTCCACCCCCTCCCACAGGACGACTCCAGCGCCCTGCCCGGGGCGCCGAGATCTTCACGTTCCGTGAGACGGGGCTGCACGGGTTCTTCATATGCCGACCGTGCCGTTGCGCAAACACCGTGAATGGAGATCTCCGGGAGAGCATTTACCGGAATTCGCCGGCGGGACCGCGCGCATTTCGTCCCGCAAGAGCAGGAGCGCCGGCGAGGGGTGTGAACGGGAGAACCATTCACCGCCACCCGGGAACAGGTAAGAGAGTTCCCGGGGCACCGGGAACGGCCCGGGCACGGAGTGCACCGGACCGGATGCCGCGGTGACGCACGCGAGGGCCCCCGGAGGCGTCGTCCCGCCTCCGGGGGCCCTCGTGGGTCACGCCCTCACGCCCTAGAACGGCTCGAAGCCCTCGAACTCCTGGGAGGCCTCGTCGCGTTCGGCCTGCTTGTCCCGGCGGCGCTGGGTCGCGGGACGCGGCGCCTCGAAGCGGTGGTCCTCACCCCGGCGGCCGAGCATCTCGGCGCCGGCCGTGACGGACGGCTCCCAGTCGAAGACGACCGCGTTGTCCTCGGGGCCGATGGCGACGCCGTCGCCGCCGCGGGCGCCCGCCTTCATCAACGCGTCCTCCACACCGAGGCGGTTGAGCCGGTCGGCGAGGTAGCCGACGGCCTCGTCGTTGTTGAAGTCGGTCTGGCGCACCCAGCGTTCGGGCTTCTCGCCGCGGACGCGGAACAGGCCGTCCTCCTCCAGCGAGACGGTGAAGCCGGCGTCGTCCACGGCCTTGGGCCGGATGACGATGCGCGTGGCCTCCTCCTTGGGCTTGGCGGCGCGCGCCGCGCCCACCATCTCGGCCAGGGCGAACGACAGCTCCTTCAGGCCCATGTGGGCGACCGCGGACACCTCGAAGACGCGGTAGCCGCGCGCCTCGAGATCCGGGCGGACCATTTCGGCGAGGTCCTTGCCGTCCGGTACGTCGATCTTGTTCAGCACCACGAGGCGCGGCCGGTTGCCGAGCCCGCCGTACTGCTCGAGCTCCTCCTCGATGATGTCGAGGTCGGAGACCGGGTCGCGCTCGGACTCCAGGGTCGCCGTGTCCAGCACGTGCACGAGGACGCTGCAGCGCTCGACGTGGCGCAGGAACTCCAGGCCGAGCCCCTTGCCCTGGCTGGCGCCCGGGATGAGGCCGGGCACGTCGGCGATGGTGTAGACGGTGGAGCCGGCCGTCACCACGCCGAGGTTCGGGACGAGCGTGGTGAAGGGGTAGTCGGCGATCTTCGGCTTGGCCGCGGACAGCACGGAGATCAGCGACGACTTGCCGGCGCTCGGGTAGCCGACGAGGGCCACGTCCGCGACCGTCTTCAGCTCCAGGACGATGTCCTGGAAGTCGCCGGGCTCTCCGAGCAGCGCGAAGCCGGGGGCCTTGCGGCGGGCCGAGGCCAGCGCCGCGTTGCCGAGGCCGCCGCGGCCGCCCTGGGCGGCGACGTACGAGGTGCCGTGGCCGACCAGGTCCGCCAGCACGTTGCCGGCCTTGTCCTGGATCACCGTGCCGTCCGGGACCGGCAGGATCAGGTCCTGGCCGTCCTTGCCGGACCGGTTGCCGCCCTCGCCGGGCTTGCCGTTGGTGGCGCTGCGGTGCGGCTTGTGGTGGTAGTCGAGGAGCGTGGTGATCGACTGGTCGACGACCAGAATCACATCGCCGCCGCGGCCGCCGTTGCCCCCGTCGGGGCCGCCGAGCGGCTTGAACTTCTCACGGTGGACGGAGGCACAGCCGTGGCCTCCGTTACCCGCGGCGACATGCAGTTCGACGCGGTCCACGAAGGTGGTCATGGTGGGTGCCTCCAGCACTGGCTACAAAACGAAACGTACGTATCTGTCTACTGCGTAACACGCGAAAGGCGGACCCGCCTTCCCGCACGGGAAGTGAGGTCCGCCTCGCGAAAGCTTCCGATCAGGCGACCGGAACGATGTTCACGACCTTGCGGCCACGGTGGGTGCCGAACTGCACCGAACCGGCCTCCAGGGCGAACAGCGTGTCGTCGCCGCCACGGCCGACGCCCGCGCCGGGGTGGAAGTGCGTGCCGCGCTGGCGGACCAGGATCTCACCCGCGTTGACGACCTGACCGCCGAAGCGCTTCACGCCGAGCCGCTGGGCATTGGAGTCGCGACCGTTCCGGGTGGACGATGCGCCCTTCTTGTGTGCCATGTCTCCTCAGTCCCTTACTTCGCAGCCGCGGGGATCTCAGTGACCTTGATCGCCGTGTACTGCTGGCGGTGGCCCTGACGACGGCGGTAGCCGGTCTTGTTCTTGTAGCGAAGGATGTCGATCTTCACACCCTTGTGGTGGTCCACGACCTCGGCCTGGACCTTGATGCCGGCCAGCACCCACGGGTCGCTGGTCACAGCGTCGCCGTCGACAACGAGCAGGGTCGAGAGCTCGACCGTGTCGCCAACCTTGGCAGTGGAAATCTTGTCAACCTCAACGATGTCGCCGACAGCAACCTTGTGCTGGCGACCACCGCTGCGCACGATGGCGTACACGCGGATCTCACTCTCTCGCTCTGGGACGGCATCCCCGCAGTCCAGCCGTCCGGGAACGAACACGGACGGCCTCTCCCGACCACCGAGGCAACCGGTACCCGGGAGGAAGAGGTTTACGGAGATGTGGCGCGTCAGTCGACACGCCGAGGGTCAAGGCTACGGGGCGCCCGTTCGGGGGTCAAACCGGGCCGGTCTCCCCTGAACGTCACCTCTGCTCCTCCTCGGCGCTCTGTTCCTCCGGGACACCGAACCCGGACGTGTCTAGTTCGAAGTCGAACGGGGCGGGAATCCGCACAGGGTGCCCGAAGGGAACATCGGTCCGGGACCGGTACCCCTTGGGAGACGGGTCCCACATGACATTGATCTCGCCGACCCGCATGTCCAGCAGCAGATACACGGGCACGATCTGCCCGTACGTCGCCATCTTGTCGAGCCGGTCGACGTCCTTGGCGGAATCCGAGGTCAACTCGGCCGCGAGCGAGAGAGCGGCGCCGTCTGCGTGCCGACCTTCGACTTCGAAGGCGGTTTCGTCGGCGACGTGCAGGTCAGGCCCGTATCCCCGCTCGGACCCCGGAAAGGTGAAGAGAAACGGGGCCACATCCACGTCATGCCCCTCCGGAGCATGCTGTTCCAGCTGAAGCCTGAGCTCCTTCATGACCTTCTTGTAACGCAGCTTCGACCACGGTGACACGACGATCTTCCCCCGGATGAGCTCGGCCTTGTAGCCGGCAGGCGTGTCCAGCCCCTCGACGATCCCGAGCATGTCCTCGAAGGACCCGCTCAGAGGGGTGTCCATGGCCCGGGGACGCTCGCTCATGACGGTCACCACGACCCTCCACTGATTACAGAGCGTGTCATCCGCACCACGATAGCCCCGGGCAGTGACAACCGCTCTCGCCTCGAGCGTTCCCGGCGGGCGTCACCCCACATGAATCCCGACCGTTAACGGACCCGGTGCCGACCAAACCCTTCGTTCTCCCCGACAACCCACCCGGCACGGCATCATCCGCTGGCGTTGCCGACAAATACCCATGCCAACACAAGCGATTTCAGCGATCCCCTCTGTCGTCACTGAAGCACCTCGGTGAAGGTTGACCTCCCTGATGTTGTGCGAGCTCTTCTCCACTCCCTCTCGCCCCCGAGAGGCCGCGCAGGCACACCAGCAGAACCGCTGCAGTGAATCCCACCGGGGACCCCTGCGCGGGTCGGGCACGGAGTCGAAGTAGGGGCGCAGGTCGGCGATCCGACCGGTGTCCGGCGGACTCAGCTCCACGAGTACGGGAGGGATGGGAGAGGATGCAGCAGCAGGCACAGGCCACCTCATGATCATCGGGCTTTGACACCACAATGATCACGAAGCCCGCGCCTGCCCTGTTTATGCGCCCTCAACGGTCACAATCCGACCAGCCACACGATCCGGGAACTTGCAACCGTCCTGACCCGGCTGGGCGGGCGGCTTCGGCAGGCCGTTGGTACAGCTGCCACAACCGCCGCTTACCACGTCACACGCCCAAGCCGTGCGCACAGCAAACCGCAACGTCTGCCGAATGTCGTCGCATCATACAGATATCCGTCATGCCGCCCCGTCGATTCCCCCGGTTGCCCGAATATGCACGAACCGCTCCGCTGCCTTCTGCAACACGGTCGTTAGCGCGGCAGTCGCCACTGTTCTCCGTTCCAGCAACACATGGTCGGGGGCGTCGAGTTCGCCAACCGCTTCAAGTGCTTTCCATACCTCGTAGACCATCCGGGTCTGCTCCATTGGAACCTCTTGGAGAAGGGCAGATTTCTTCATCTCCCAGCCGGCGGACCCAACGTTTTCGACGAACCACATGTCGTAGAGCGCCTCTTCCGCGATGAAGGCACCGACCGCAGCACGCACCTCGAATCCGAGAAAATCGCACGAAAGGATCAGGATCATCAAATTGACCTCAGCGTACGGAGTGGGACTTCCCAGATCTGGGGGAACCTCCCACTCGTCCGGCAAATCGTCAAGCCAATCCCAGTGTTGTGGCGCAGGCATCGCTCAACACCCCCTTCCCGATTCCCATCGACCGCTCATCCGAGTTGCTCCATGAACCATTTCTGTGCCGCACCCGGAGTCGTCGGCACTCCCTTTACCCCTCCGGCTCTCAGCACATTCGCACAATAGGTCACGCAGCTTTGACTTCGCAGACTGTATGAAGGATAGGTCCCCTTCGCCGTCTTTGCCATCATGACCTCTGCGAACGCCAAGGCGCCCTCCGCGTTCGGCACACGAATCCTGACGTTGATGGTGGTCTTGGGGTCCAATACATCGGCGTTGAACGTCTCCACTCCGGCTCTCGGGTTTTTTGTACTCCCGAACTGATGAGTGGAGAGCACTTCGCCCGAGTCGCTCTTGACCGTGATTAGTGCGTGCTTCGCCTCAGGATCGCTGAAGTCCAGGTGGACGGTCGCCTCACCACCGCAGTTGTGAACGAGTACCGGCGTGGCCCCCGCCAGCACATAGTACGTGTGCTACGCGGCACCCTCGACCTGCTTTTTCGCAGGTCAAGCACGGTTTGCTGGTCCGGTGACGTGCGTGGGTGTCCGTGGTTGTGCGGGGTTGTTGCCGTCAGCTACTGCCGTCATACGGTTCAGCCCAGGTACGGCTTCTCGCGGTGTTCCAGGAAGTGCTGGAGCCTGAGCCGTTGGGTGTGGTGTATCGGCAACTGCTCGATCTCTTCCGGCGGCACGAACCGGAGCTCGGTGGACTCGTCGGAGATCTCCAGTCGGCCGCCGGTGATGCGGGCGGTGAAGCAGACGTTGAACTGGCGGCGGACCTCGCCGTCGGTGTAGGCGATGATGTGTTTCGGGTCGGTGTAGGTGCCGACCAGGCCGGTGATCTCGACGTCGAGGCCGGTCTCTTCCTTGACTTCGCGGACGGCGGTGCCGGGCAGGGAGTCGGTGAGGTCCATGCCGCCGCCGGGCAGCGCCCACAGGTCGTTGTCGCGGCGGCGCTGGAGGAGGATGTGCCCGTGGTCGTTGGTGACGACGGCGGAGGCGGCGACGACCATGGTGTTCGGCTTGGGTGCGGTGGGGTCGTCGTAGTACTCGGTGCGGGCCACGGTCAGCCTTCCTCTTGTACGGGGGTTGCCGTCGTCCACACGGCGTCGAAGCTCTCGGCGTAGGTGTCGAACATGCCGCTCTCCTCGTGTCGGCGAAGATGCCATACGGGGGCGGCGTAGGCGTTGACGCCCCAGACGTGTGCGTTGACGAGTTGCTGGTCGTCGGCGCGGTAGAGGGAGTTGTAGAGCGTGGTCTCGTGGGTGCGGACTTCGATGCCGCGGGTGGCGGCGAGTGGCCTGTAGTGCATGAGTGCGAGGCGGCAGCGGGATTCGATGCCGTGGCCGAACCGCTCCTCCTGGCCGCGGGCTTGCACGTTGTCGCTGTCGGCGTCTCCGATCGCGATGCGGACGGTGCAGCCTTCGGCGGCGCGTTCGGTGAGGAGTTCGTTCAGCCGCGGGTACGCCTCGTGGAGGAAGACGGCGGCGTAGACGAGGATGTCGATCCGTTCCCGGGCCTGGGCCATCAGGTCGGTGAACGCCGAAACGGGGATGTCCGCCCGCTGTCCGTAAAGCGCCACCAACTCAGGGCTGATGGCGCGGACGGGGCGGGCTTGGCGGAGCGCCGGCCAGAGTGCGTGCACGTCTTCTCCCAGGGCCTTGGCCGCCTGCAGGGCTGTGGCACGACGTGGGATGCGCCCGAGGTTTACCCAGCGCTCGACCGACTTGGGGTCGACCTGAACCTCCAGGGCAAGGGTCGCGTACGTCCAGCCTCCAGCCGCCATGACGGCTCGTAGTCTCTCGTTCGGCACGAGTCTCCCCCTTCGTCTCAGGACGGCACCAGGGACGTTCTACACGGTGCAGGACGTCCCGAAGTGGGGTTTGGCGGAGGTTCCTTCGTCCCGGTGACCGGCGTGAGGATCGGTGGCGACCCTGCGGCACCGACGGGCCCAGGGGCACGCATCCACGCCGCCGAGGAGCGTCACCGTGCGAAAGAGCACCACCCCATGTGTTCCCGCCCTGCGATTGGACGCCCGGTCGCGCACCGCCTCGCCGGGGTGGTCACGATGACGGCCCCCACCCCTGATACCGACGGGCACACCGTCTCGCCCGATGTCGGCGCTCTGGTGGTCGACCGACGGAACGGCAAGGTGGGCGTGGTGATGGGGCACGTGGGGCCGTACGTGCAGCTTCGGCCACCACGCGGCGGCCGGGAGTGGGACGTGCCTCCCGAGGACGTACGTACGCCGACCTCAGCCGAGGAGCTGAGCGCCAAGGTGGCCGTGGCGAACCGGAGGTGGGGACGGTGACCCCTCGCTCGGTCCTGCGCTACGAGACCTGGACGCTCCAGCCCGACTGCGAGCCGGATGCGGAGCCGGTCCTGTACGCGATGCAGTGCGCCGTGGACGGCGAGACCTCGCCGACGAGCGAGGACTTCGCCGAACCGCAGGACTGGGTACTGCGGCACTGCGGCCAGAACCCGTCCCACCACACTTACCGGGAGATCATCACCCGGCCCTGGCGGGCCTGGCGGCAGATGTGACCAGCCCCGCTCGCCCAGGCGCCGCCCCGCGCTGACCCACCCGACCCCCGTCCCTGCCGGGCGCGACCGATCGAGGCTCCCCCGTCCTCGTCAGCCCTGGCAGGGGCGGGCCCTTACGTGTATGCCGTGCCCATGACTGTGAGGTTGTGGCCTCAGCCACAGAAAGTCAGCCACGACGGCGGGCGCGCCAACCGAACACCCGCCACGTGTGTCTCGCTCAACCCCGCACCGGCATCAGCCCAGTTATCTCCATCCTCACGGCCCCCAGCCAGGCACCACGGCCGGTGTTCCGGACGACAGCACCGCCGGGATGCCGACACCGCACGGTACGAGCTTGCCGGACGGCCTCTCGGGTGCCCGGCCGGTCTGCTGCTGAGTGGTCGGACAGTGGCGCTCTCGGTTGGCAGTACGGCCTATGCTCCGGGGCTCTGCGCGCCGAGTGGTCGGCGGCCGTCGCCAGCGGGGCGGCAGACAGGAGCGGGCGGCGGTCACCGGCCGCCGGCGCGCGGCGGCCCGCGTCAGCGGGACGCCCTTGATCAAGTAAAGAAACTCTGAACAGCTCACCCACTCGTCCATCTGTCCGGTCCCGGGAGATGCTTGACACTTCGATCCCAGCTGATGGTTGACGGTGGCCGTGATCGGCTTTGCTGTGCACGTCGTTGCGGCGTGTGG
>NZ_JBIRUL010000023.1:0-116303 GCF_044335095.1 Streptomyces sp. NPDC020597
GCGGCGTCCGGTGTGCCCGGTCCACTCGCCTGAGCGCACCCGCCCGGCGAACGCGGCCATCCTGTCGAGCACGGCGTGCACCGCCGGGACGACGTCCTCCCCGTCGACCTCGACCACCGCGTCGCGCGGGGCGCGCAGCGCGGTGTGCAGCACCGCACGGTCCTCGGTGGTGTTGATCTTCTCGCCGCGGAACATCGCGTCCCGGAGCCCGAACACGTCGACGGCCGCGGCCAGCTCACGCAGCAGTCGCAGCGTCTCGTCGGTGACGAGGTTCTTCGAGTAGTCGATGCGCAGATCGCCGACGCGCACCACGTACCGCTCGGCGCGCTGCGGGTCCGCGGCGAACAGGTCCCGCAGGCCCGCCTGCCGTCCGGCGCGGTGGTCCTGGAGCGCGGTCCACTCGGGCCGCCGGTCGGGACGGGGGGTCTCAGACATGAGCAGGGGTCTCCTTGGTGCCCTCGCCCCGCAGGGCGACGGCGTACATCTCGTCCGCGTCGAGGCGCCTGAGCTCCTCGGCGATGAGTTCTGAGGTGGTGCGGACCTTCAGCGCGAGGGTGCGCGAGGGCTGGCCGGGCAGGGTGAGCGTGGCCAGCGGCCCCTCGGGGCGGTCGATGACGATCTCGCCGTCCGCGGTGCCGAGCCGCACGGCCGTCACCACCGGGCCGTCGGTGACGACACGGTCGATCGTGACCTTCAGCCGCGCCTCCAGCCAGCGGGCCAGCAGCTCCGCGGCGGGGTTGTCGGCCTCGGCCTCGACGGCGCCCGAGACGATCGGCACCCGGGCCTGGTCCAGGGCCGCCGCCAGCATCGAGCGCCACGGGGTGAGGCGGGTCCAGGCGAGGTCGGTGTCTCCGGGGGCGTAGGAGCGGATCCGGGTCTCCAGGGCCTGCAGAGGGTTCTCCACCGCGTAGAGGTCGGTGATCCTGCGCTGGGCCAGCGCGCCCAGCGGGTCCTTCGACGGGTTCTGCGGCGCGTCGACGGGCCACCACACCACGACCGGCGCGTCCGGCAGCAGCAGCGGCAGGACCACGGAGTCGGCGTGGTCGGAGACCTCGCCGTAGGTCCGCAGCACGACCGTCTCGCCGGTGCCTGCCTCGGAGCCGACGCGGACCTCGGCGTCGAGCCGGGACCGGGTGCGCTCTCGCGGGGTGCGGGCGTGCCGCTTGATGACGACGAGGGTGCGCGAGGGGTGCTCGTGCGAGGCCTCCTCGGCCGCCTTGATGGCGTCGTAGGCGTTCTCCTCGTCCGTGACGATCACCATCGTCAGGACCATGCCCACGGCCGGTGTGCCGATCGCGCGGCGGCCCTTCACCAGCGCCTTGTTGATCTTGCTTGCTGTGGTGTCGGTCAGGTCGATCTTCATGGCCTGCGCCAGCTCCGTCCGTCTCGTGCGAGCATCTCGTCGGCTTCCTCGGGTCCCCAGCTGCCCGAGGGGTACTGCGCGGGCCTGCCGTGCCGTGCCCAGTACTCCTCGATCGGGTCGAGGATCTTCCAGGACTCTTCCACTTCCTGGTGGCGCGGGAACAGGTTGGCGTCGCCGAGCAGCACGTCCAGGATGAGGCGCTCGTACGCCTCGGGGGAGGACTCGGTGAAGGACTCGCCGTAGGCGAAGTCCATCGTGACGTCCCGGATCTCCATGGAGGTGCCGGGCACCTTGGAGCCGAAGCGGACCGTGATCCCCTCGTCCGGCTGGACGCGGATGACGATCGCGTTCGCCCCGAGCTCCTCGGTGGCCGAGGAGTCGAAGGGGGAGTGCGGGGCCCGCTGGAAGACGACCGCGATCTCGGTCACGCGCCGGCCGAGCCGCTTGCCGGTGCGCAGGTAGAACGGGACGCCCGCCCAGCGGCGGTTGTCGACGTTCAGCTTCACGGCGGCGAAGGTGTCCGTGGTGGAGGACGGGTCGATGCCGTCCTCCTCGAGGTAGCCGCGCACCTTCTCACCGCCCTGCCAGGCGCCCGCGTACTGGGCCCGCACGGTGTGCCGGCCCAGGTCGTCCGGCAGCTTCACGGACTGCAGCACCTTGAGCTTCTCGGTGAGCAGCGAGGCGGCGTCGAACGCGGCCGGCTCCTCCATGGCGGTGAGGGCCATCAGCTGCAGCAGGTGGTTCTGGATGACGTCACGGGCCGAGCCGATGCCGTCGTAGTAGCCGGCCCGGCCGCCGATGCCGATGTCCTCGGCCATGGTGATCTGCACGTGGTCCACGAAGGACCGGTTCCAGATCGGCTCGAACATGGTGTTGGCGAAGCGGAGCGCCAGGATGTTCTGGACGGTCTCCTTGCCGAGGTAGTGGTCGATGCGGAAGACCTGGTCGGGTTCGAACACGTCGTGCACCACCGCGTTGAGCTGCTGGGCGCTCACCAGGTCGTGGCCGAAGGGCTTCTCGATGACCGCGCGCCGCCAGGAGCCCTCCGGAGCCTTCGCCAGCCCGTGCTTCTTGAGCTGCTCGACGACCTTGGGGAAGAACTTCGGCGGGACGGAGAGGTAGAAGGCGAAGTTGCCGCCGGTGCCCCGGGACGCGTCCAGCTCCTCCACGGCCGTCTTGAGCTGCTTGAACGCCGTGTCGTCGTCGAAGTCGCCGGGGATGAACCGCATGCCCTCGGCGAGCTGCTGCCAGACCTCCTCGCGGAACGGCGTGCGGGCGTGCTCGCGCACCGCGTCGTGGACGATCTGCGCGAAGTCCTCGTCCTCCCAGTCGCGGCGGGCGAAACCGACGAGCGAGAAGCCCGGCGGGAGCAGCCCGCGGTTGGCGAGGTCGTACACCGCCGGCATCAGCTTCTTGCGGGACAGGTCGCCCGTCACCCCGAAGATGACGAGGCCGGACGGGCCCGCGATGCGGGGCAGGCGCCGGTCGCGGGGGTCCCTCAGGGGGTTCTCCCAGGCCGCGCCGAGACTGCTGCTGCTCATTCCGCGTCAACTCCCTTGCTCATCGTCGACTTCGTGACCGCGTCCGGAAGGCCCTGCCACGCCGCCGCGGATCCGGTGACGCCCTCGTGCTCCGACCGGGTGACCCCCTCGTCGTGGGGGACGCCCGGCGTCTCCGGTGCGGCGGGGCCGGCGGCCGCCCGGGCGCGGTCGCCGGTGACCGTGTCGCCGGTGGCCTCGCCGCGGTCGGCGGCGGCGGTCTCCGGCGTGGTCCCGGCCATGGCGCCGACCGTGCCCGGCGCCGCCATGCCGTCCACATACAGCGTGTCCTCGTCAGCGGGATCCTTCACGCCGGCGGACGCCCACAGCAAAGGCCGCCGCACCTTGCCGGCTCCGGACGGCCTTCTCCGGCGTTCGCCGGCCGGGCCCCTGAGTGCGCCCGCGATCGCGGTCGCTTCGGTCACTGTGATCATCTTCTTTCTGGCGTTCCGGTCAACCGCGTGCGGCGGCCACGGATTCCCGGGCCGCGGCGGCGACGTTCTCGGCGGTGAAGCCGTACTCGGCGAACAGGGTCCCGGCGTCGGCGGAGGCGCCGAAGTGCTCGAGGGAGACGATGCGTCCCGCGTCGCCCACGAACCGGTGCCAGGTCAGGCCGATGCCCGCCTCGACGGCGACCCGGGCCCGCACCGACGGCGGAAGCACCCGGTCGCGGTAGTCCCGGGGCTGCTCCTCGAACCACTCCACGGACGGCATGGAGACGACGCGGGCGTCGATCCCCTCGGCCCGCAGCGCCTCGCGCGCGCCGACGGCCGGCTGCACCTCGGAGCCGGTGGCGATGAGCACCACGTCGGGCACGTCCGAGGCGGAGTCCAGGAGCACGTACCCGCCCTTCGCCGCGTCCGGGTTCGGCGGGTACGCCGGCAGGCTCTGGCGGGAGAGGGCGAGGCCGTGCGGGGCGGGCCGGGTCGCGTGCCGCCGCAGGATCTCGGCCCAGACGAGCGCCGTCTCGTTGGCGTCGGCCGGACGGACCACGTTCAGGCCGGGGATCGCGCGCAGCGACGCGAGGTGCTCGACCGGCTGGTGGGTGGGGCCGTCCTCGCCGAGGCCGATGGAGTCGTGCGTCCACACGTACGTCACCGGCAGCTGCATCAGCGCCGCCATGCGGACGGCGTTGCGCATGTAGTCGGAGAACACCAGGAAGGTGCCGCCGTAGACGCGTGTGTCGCCGTGCAGCGCGATGCCGTTCATCGTCGCGGCCATCGCGAACTCGCGGATGCCGAAGTGGACCGTACGGCCGTACGGGTTCGCCCCGGGCAGCGTGTTGCCCTCGGGAAGGAAGGACGACGTCCCGTCGATGGTGGTGTTGTTGGAGCCGGCGAGGTCGGCGGAGCCGCCCCACAGTTCGGGCAGCACCGGGCCGAGCGCCTGGAGCACCTCGCCGGACGCGGCGCGGGTGGCGACCGACGCCCCGGGTTCGAACACCGGGAGCGCGTCCTCCCAGCCGTCGGGGAGCCGGCCCGCGACGATCCGGTCGAACAGGGCCGCCCGCTCGGGGTTCGCGGTGCGCCACGCGGCGAGGCGCCTGTCCCAGGCGGCATGGGCCCGCGCGCCCCGGTCGAGTGCGGCGCGGGTGTGCGCGAGGACCTTGTCCTCGACCTCGAAGGTCTTCTCCGGGTCGAAGCCCAGGACGCGCTTGGTGGCGGCGACCTCGTCCGCGCCGAGCGCCGAGCCGTGCGCTGCCTCGGTGTTCCGCGCGTTCGGGGCGGGCCAGGCGATGATCGTGCGCAGCGAGATGATCGACGGGCGGCCGGTCTCGGCCTGAGCCGCCCGCAGGGCCTCGTGCAGGGCGGGCACGTCGACGTCGCCGTCCCCGGCGGGCTCGACCCGCCGGGTGTGCCAGCCGTAGGCCGCGTACCGCCCGAGCACGTCCTCGGAGAACGCGGTCGCGGTGTCGCCCTCGATGGAGATGTGGTTGTCGTCGTAGACGAGGACGAGGTTGCCGAGCCTTTGGTGGCCGGCCAGCGAGGAGGCCTCCGCCGAGACGCCCTCCTCCAGGTCGCCGTCGGAGACGATGCCCCAGACGGTGTGGTCGAACGGCGATGCGCCCTGCGGGGCGTCGGGGTCGAACAGTCCGCGCTCGTAGCGTGCGGCCATCGCCATGCCGACGGCGTTGGCGACGCCCTGACCGAGCGGACCGGTGGTCGTCTCGACGCCGGCGGTGTGTCCGTACTCGGGGTGTCCGGGCGTCTTCGAGCCGTGCGTGCGGAAGCGCTCCAGGTCCGCCAGCTCCAGTTCGTAGCCGGCCAGGAAGAGCTGGGTGTAGAGGGTCAGCGAGGTGTGGCCCGGGGACAGCACGAAGCGGCCGCGTCCGGTCCACTCCGGATCGGCCGGATCGTGCCGCATCATCTTCTGAAAGATCGTGTAGGCCACCGGAGCCAGACTCATGGCGGTGCCGGGATGGCCGTTGCCCGCCTGCTGGACGGCGTCAGCAGCCAGGAGCCGTGCGGTGTCGACGGCGCGCCGGTCGGTGTCGGTCCACGTGAAGTCGTTCGGTGTCTGCGTGCTCATCTTCAAGAGATCCTCGATGGGGGCGAGCCTGCGGCTCTGGCGTGTTCAAACTTAAAAGTCTGACTTTTCGGCGGATAGGTCTCCCTGTGTCAGGCTGTGGTGAAAGTGGGACACCCCCGGGCGACAGATGAGCCCCCGGGACGGCAACTGGGCGGCGCGAGCAGGACATGGCGGACACACCTACCCGAGGCGGCGCCGAAGGCGGCATCAGAACCTTTCCCTTCCCGGTCGAGCACAGCGTCGGCGGCATCGGCATGCAGGTGGGCCCGATGGGGCCCGCGCACGGCGGCCGCTCCTGGCACACGGATGCCCCCGCGGACCGCGTGCACCGCATCGACTTCCACGTCGTGATGCTGTTCGACGCCGGTCCCGTCCACCACATGATCGACTTCACCCGGCACGAGGCGGCGGCAGGCGACGTGCTGTGGATCCGCCCGGGCCAGGTCCACCGCTTCTCGAGGTCGAGCGAGTACCGCGGAACCGCCCTCACCATGCAGCCCGGCTTCCTTCCGCGGGCCACCGTCGAGGCGACCGGTCTCTACCGCTACGACCTGCCCCCGCTGCTGCATCCGGACGAGGCGCAGCTCGCGGGGCTGCGCGCGGCGCTGACGCATCTGCGGCGCGAGTACGACGACGGGGCCGAGGGCACCCTGCCGCTCAGCCTGCACACGGCGGTGCTGCGGCACTCGCTGACGGCGTTCCTGCTGCGGCTCGCGCATCTCGCGGCGAGCGGCGCGGAGGCGACGCGGCGTCAGGCGGACACGACGTTCACGCTGTTCCGGGACGCGGTGGAGAAGGAGTTCGCCGTCAATCACAGCGTCAGCGCCTACGCCGACGCCCTCGGCTACTCACGGCGCACCCTGGTGCGGGCGGTCCGGGCGGCCACCGGCGAGACGCCCAAGGGGTTCATCGACAAGCGGGTCGTCCTGGAGGCGAAGCGGCTCCTGGCCCACACGGACCTGCCGATCGGCCGGGTGGGCGCGGCGGTCGGCTTCCCCGACCCGGCGAACTTCTCCAAGTTCTTCCACCTGAACACCGGTCAGACCCCGGTGGCCTTCCGCGCCGACCAGGGATGAGCCCCCAGCGGCGCGGATCGGTGTCGCCGGACCGGTGTCGTCGGACCGGTGTCGTCGGACGGGACACGACGGACCGGAGAGGACGGTCCGGAGATGACGGGGCAGGACGTCGCCGGGCGGCCGGCCTCGGTGCGAGGTCGGCCGCCCGGCGTCGTCGAGCCGTCGGTCAGTGACCGAAGGTGAACCAGTTGACGTTCACGAAGTCCGCGGGCTGACCGCTGGTGAAGGTCAGATAGACGTCGTGGGTGCCGGTGACGGAGCTGATGTTCGCCGGGATCGTCCGCCAGCTCTGCCAGCCGCCCGTGTCGGCCACCGCGAAGCTGCCGACGGGAGCGGCGCTGCGGCTGTCCAGGCGCACCTCGACCAGCCCGCTGACGCCGCCCGCCGCGCCACCGGCGACCCGGGCGCTGAACTGGGTCGCCGCCGACGAGCCGAACTTCACGCCCTTGTACAGCGCCCAGTCGCCGTTGGCGAGGGCGCCGATGTTCTGACCGCCGCCGGTGTCCGAGGTGGACTCGGTGATCGTGCCCGACTGGCTGTCGTACGACTCGGCCTGGATCGTGCCGTAGGCGTCCCGGCCGCCGGTCGGCGGGGGCGTCGTCGTGCCGCCGCCGCCCGCGGCCTGCAGCACCTGCACGTAGTCGACCACCATCGGACGGCCCGGCTGGGTGTCGCCGTCCAGACCGCCGCCGAAGGCGTCGGGGAACGCCCCGCCCATCGCCACGTTCAGGATGACGAAGTAGCCGTGGTTCGTGGCGTTGGCCCACGTCGTCGCGTCGACCTGGTTCGCGGTGACGGTGTGGTAGTTCACGCCGTCGACGTAGAAGCGGATCGCCTCGGGGCTCACCGAGCGGTCCCACTCCATGCTGTAGGTGTGGAAGCCGGACTGGCAGGTCGTGTTCGGACACGCGACGGAGTTGCCGATGCCGGTCGTCTCGTTGCACGGGCCGCCCGGGTTGGTGCCGCAGTGCATCGTCGCCCACACCTTGTTCAGGCCCTGGACGTTCTCCATGATGTCCAGCTCGCCGACGCCCGGCCAGTTCTGGTAGTTGCCCCGGTACGGTGCGCCGAGCGCCCAGAACGCGGGCCAGTAGCCCTCCGCGGCGGTACCCGTCACGTTCGGCATCTGGATCCGCGCCTCGACGCGCAGCTTGCCGCCGGACGGGGGCTGGAAGTCGGTGCGGGTGGTCTCGATGCGGCCGGACGTCCAGCGGCCGGCGGAGTCGCGCAGCGGGGTGATGCGCAGGTTGCCGTTGCCGTCGAGCGAGACGTTGGCCGTGGCGGCGGTCATCGTCTCGACCTCGCCGGTGCCCCAGTTGGCCGGTCCGCCCGGATACGAAGTGCCGGTGCTGTACTGCCAGTTGGAGGTGTTCACGCCGGTTCCGGCGGCTCCGGTGAAGTCGTCGAGGAAGACCTGCGTCCAGCCGGACGGCGGCGTGGGCGCGGAGGCGTTCGCGGGCAGGGTGACGGCCGCGGCGGCGGCCGCCGCCAGACCGAGCGTGCTGAGCACGGCGATGAGCGCGCGTCGCCGTCGGGGGATGCCGGAGGTTGCACTCATGAGGGGGGCCTCTCGGGTACGGAGTGATGGCGCGGGTGCCTTTCCCATCCTTTGAGAGCGCTCTCAAAGTGCGCCCAATGTGCTCTTCGCCCCGAGGGTCGTCAAGAGTTAAAGCGAAGAAACTCCTTTCACGGCCCGGAAGTTCAGGGTGTGAAGCGCCCAAACGGGCGAAAGCGCGCCGCGCGCAGCGCAGTTGACGACCGGACCGTGTGGCCGCCCCGTCCGCGCACCGCCCTACGCGAGGGGGTGGTCGTAACGGATGAACCCGCGGAACTCCGCCACCTTGTCGTACAGGGCCCGGGCGGTGGCGTTGCCCTCCTGGGTGGTCCAGTAGAGACGGTCGGCCCCCCGCTCGCGCGCCGCGCCCGCCACCCGCTCGATCAACGCACGCGCCACGCCCCGGCCGCGGGCCGCCTCGTCGATGTAGAGGTCCTGGAGTTGACATGCTCCTCGCCCTGAAGGGCGTGGATTCTGGCCTTCTCTGACTGGTTGCCGTGCCGCTACGCGGCACGGTGTCCGGTCGGGAATCCGTGGCTTCCTGTTTCTTCACGCCGTGCCAGGACTGCTCCTGGTCTTACCGGCGCTCCGCAGGCTGTCGCCGCCAGTCCGGCGGCCTGTTCGATGTTGAGTGCGGCGTTGTGGTCCCGGTCGTGGACGGTGCCGCAGGCGGGGCAGGTCCATTCGCGGATGTCCAGGGGTTTGGGTCCGTCCTTGACACCGCAGGCGGAACAGACCTGGGAGGTCGGTTCGAACCGGCCGATCCTGACCAGGGTGCGGCCGTACCGCTCCGCCTTGTACTCCAGCATGCTCACGAACGACGACCAGCCCGCGTCATGCACGGACTTGGCCAGCCTGGTGCGCGCCAGCGCCTTCACCGCCAGGTCCTCCACCGCGATCCCTTGGTTCTCGGAGATCAGCTTCGTGGAGAGCCGGTGGTGGAGCTCACGGCGCGCGTCGGCGACCTTCGCGTGGGCACGGGCGACCTTCACCCGCGCCTTCTCACGGTTCCTGCTTCCCTTCCGTTTGCGCGACAGCTCCCTTTGGGCCTTCTTCAGTTTCTTCTCCGCGCGCCGCAGGAAACGCGGCGAGTCGATCCTCTCGCCGGTGGAGAGGACCGCGAAGTGGGTGAGGCCGAGGTCGATGCCGACGGTGCGGTCGGTGGCGGGCATCCGTGCGGCGTCGGCGGCGGGGTCGGCGTCGATCACGAACGAGGCGAAGAACCTGCCCGCCGCGTCCCTGGCCACGGTGACGCTGCTGGGGACGGTCGGCAGGGTCCGGGACCACTTCACCTTCACCGCCCCGATCTTCGGCACGCCCGCTGGAGCATCACCGGCGGCGGGCGTCTGAACCTGTTCGCGGTGAAGCGGATGGACTGCCGGGCGTCCTTGCGGGACTTGAAGCGGGGCGGGCCGAGCTTCGGGCCCTTGCGCCTGCCGGTGAGAGAGGCGAAGAAGTTCCGGCAGGCCGGCGTCCCGCAGGGACTGCTGGAGCACCACCGCGGACACCTCACCCAGCCAGGACCGCTCCCTTGTCTGTTTGGCTTCGGTGATCAGTCTCTTCGACAGTTGACCGGCCGTGGGGAACGGCCGCCCCGTCCGCCGGGCGTCCTCACGGGCACGCACGGCGTCGTTGAACACGACCCGGGCGCACCCGAACGCCCTGGCCAGCGCGGCCTGCTGAACGGCGTCCGGGTACAGGCGAAACCGGTACCTGAGCTGCATGACGATCACACTAGGCATCTCGAACCCACGTCGCCACCGGGAACATACGAGCGACCCTTCACCGTCACGAAGCTGGGTCCGGCTCCCCCGCAACGCCCCCGCGACGCTCCGCGTCGCGACCACCGGATTCGCTTCACCCCCGGCCCGAAGGCCGGAGCGCTGCGAATGAATCCCGGTAGCCGCGCGCCAGCGCTTCCCAGGCGGCGCGGTCCTGCGGGGCGAGCGAACCGGTCTCGATCATGGTCGCGCATTCTCGCCGAGGACGGCGACCGCGCCAACCGGGTTTCCCCGCACGGGCGGAGGTCGGCGACGGCGGTGCGGACGGCACCGCGGCCGACGTCGTGTTCGCGACCTCGTGGGCGAAGGCGTCCGGATGTCAGCCCAGCTTCGTGACGATGTCTGCGACCTGGTCCGGCATCGACAGGAACGGCGAGTGGGAGGCGTCCAGAGCCACCACGGATGTCGAGTTGTCCGGGAAGGCGGCGTCGGCTTCCGTGATGAATCTGCGCTGCAGCGCCGGGCGTATCGCCATGTCCTGCGCGCAGGTGACATAGGTTCGCGGGATCGATCCCCAGCCGTCTCGGGTCAGAGTCGTGGCACCCGCCGCGATACCGACCGGGGCATCGGGTGACAGCAGGCCGAGAGCGGCATCGGCGACGACCGGATCCACGTCGCCGAAGAATGCCTGACGCAGTTGCTGCCGGTAGGCCGCATTCTCCGACGCGAGGTCGAAACGTAGCGCGCCGATCACGGTGGGATCGGCACGTAGGGATGGCCCGACGAGCTCGCCCTCGTTGTCGGCCGACTGAATGTACGCGACAGCCGGGATGTCCGAGGCCGGCATGAACGCCGTCAGGTACACCATGTGTCCGACCAGCTCCGGCACTTGCTGGGCCGCACGCGTCAATACTGTGCCGCCCATGCTGTGGGCCACCACGGTGACCGGACCTCCGCGGCCGACCTGTCTGATCTGCGAGGCGAGAAGGTCGGCCGCTTCGTCCAGGCCGACACCCGCCACCGGAGAGGCCTCTGTGGCGACAGCGTCAGGATCGAAGGGGCGTCGGGAGAGGCACTCCGGCCGACGGGCGTTCAGCCCATGTCCTGCCATGTCCACTGCGACTGCTTGGCGACCGGCCGCCGTCACTTTGGCGATGACCTCACTCCAGCACCAGGAACCGTGCCAGTAACCGTGCAGGAAGAGCAGGGGTGTAGATGTCATGGCCACTCCTTTGTTTCGGCCGACGCGGCCACGAGCAGGCGCGTGCGCTCCAGGGAAGGACCGGCGTCATGGGTGAAGGAATCTTCACTCAGAGAACAATCGCAATCAATGTGATCCACATCACTCATATTTCAGGTCAGTGTGGACCTCGGTCGACTGTGCCCCTGGCGGCCTGGGCGCCGGGACGGCGGTACGCGTCTGGCCGTGGTGTGGTTCCACGGTAGGGCACACCGCCGGTGACAGCAGGGTCAGCGGCGCGCGTCGTCGGGTGCGAGCGGGCCGGTGACCTCGGCGAACGCTTCCGCCAAGGGGTGGAAGCAGCGCCGTGACGACGGCAGGCACCGCTTCCCCCTTGCCACAGATCACGGGGCCGCTTCACGTACGGCCCCGAGAACATCACCGCAGGTCGTGATCAGCGATCCCGCAGATAAACAGGGCGATATCTGCGGGAAGGCCTCAGAAGGGGCCGGCGCCCGACGCGCGCCGCCCACCAGGGTCGACGAAGGCTGGCGCCGGTTTTCGTTCCGATGTTCCTCGGCCCCCTGGTCGCGCATTCTCGCCGGGGGCGCAGGTCAAGCCAACCGGGTTTCTCGCGCGGGTCGGCCCGGGGCGGCGGGTCAGTCGCGGCGGTCCTGCGGCTGCCAGCCGAGCGCCCGGGAGATGCCGCGGGCCGCGAGGCGCACCGCGGGGGCCAGGATCGGGACCTGGGCGTCGGCGTGGGGGACCACGACCGAGACGGCGGCGGTCACCGCGCCGTCCGGGCCGCGCACCGGAGCGGCCACCGAGAGCGCGTCGTCGGTGACCTGACGGCTGCTCACCGCCACACCCGTGAGCCGTACCTGGGCCAGCGTCCGGCGCAACTGGACGGGATCGGTGAGGGTGTGGGCCGTGTAGGACGTCAACGGACCGGCGCAGTAGTCCTCTTGGAGCTCCGGGCTGCCGTGCGCCAGCAGGGCGAGCCCGACGCCGGTGACGTGCAGGGGCCAGCGGGCGCCCACCCGGATGTGCACGCCGACCGCCGACCGTCCGGACAGCCACTCGGTGTAGACGACCTCGTGGCCGTCGCGCACCGCCAACTGCACGTTCTCGTGGGTGGCCTCGTACAGGTCCTCCAGGTACGGCAGTGCCGCCTGCCGCAGTGCCAGGCCGCGCGGCGCGAGCGCAGCGACCTCCCACAGCCGCAGCCCCACGTGGTACGTGCCCGACCCGTCGCGCTCCAGGGCGCCCCAGTCGGTCAGCGCGGCGACCAGCCGGTGGGCCGTGCTGAGCGTCAGGCCGGCGCGACGGCTGATGTCGGTGAGGGACAGCGCGGGATGCGTGTGGTCGAACGCCGCCAGCACGGCGAGCAGGCGGTCGGGCGCGGAGCGGGCGCTGCGGGCGGGTGCCGGCCGGTCCATCGGGTCCTCCTCACGGCATGGGGCTGACGGTCTCGGGCCGACCGCCCCGGTCTGACGGGGCCGGTCTGACGGGGGGCCGTCCGGTGCGGCGGCCCGCGGGGGAGGGGGGCCGCGACCTCAGGCGAGTCCGTCCTCGGCGATCCGCAGCAGCAGGCCGTGCAGCGCGTCGCGTTCGGCCGGGGCGAGCGGGCCGAGCAGTTCGTTCGTCACCCGCAGGCCCGCTTCGTCGGTGCCGCGCAGGAACGCGCCGCCGCCGTCGGTGAGGACGACGATCCTGCTGCGCCGGTCGTCGGGGGACGGCCTGCGCTCGGCGAAGCCCAGCTTCTCCAGATCGTCGACGAGCCCGACGATCGCGCTCGGGTCGTAGCCCAGCCGTGTGCTCAGCTCGCGCTGGAGCGCGCCCTCGGAGCCGGCGAGGAAACGCAGCACCGCGTAGTGGCGCAGCCGCAGCCCCGACTCCTGGAGGAACGTGTTGAAGAGCTGGCCCGAGCGCAGCCCCAGCCGGTAGAGCAGATAGCCCGTGTCGGCGTGCAGCGCGCGCATCCACGGCTCGTCCGCGTCGATCGGGGCGGCGTTCACTGCGTTGTCCTGGCGGGCGATGGCGGGCTCCCTGGTCTCGGTCCCCTCCCGGGGCGGTGCGTCGTACAGATTTCAGCATGACGCACGCGCAGGATGACAACAACTATTGACGACAACAATTATTGCTCTTAGCTTCGATCTCGAAGCCGTACCCCTCGTGCCGCCCGGCCGCCTCCCCGTGGCCGGCCGTACTCCCCATGTGAAGGGACACCGTCGTGCCCAGCATCGATCTCACCGGCAAGGTCGCCGTCGTCACCGGCAGCGGCCGGGGCCTCGGCCTCGCCTACGCGCACGCCCTGGCCGCCCACGGCGCGGCCGTAGTCGTCAACGACGTCGACGAGGCGGTCGCCGAGCAGGCTGTGAAGTCCCTCGTCGAGGCGGGCGGCCGGGCCGTCGCCGAGGTGGTCCCCGTCGGCACGACCGAGGCCGCCGAGCGGCTGGTGAACCGGGCCGTGGAGGAATTCGGGCGGCTCGACGTCCTGGTCACCAACGCGGGCATCCTGCGCGACAAGGTGCTGTGGAAGATGACCGACGACGACTTCGACGCGGTGATCGCCACCCACCTCAAGGGCACCTTCACCTGCGCCCGCGCCGCCGCGGTACGGATGCGCGAGCAGGGCGAGGGCGGCACGCTGATCCTCGTCGGCTCGCCGGCCGGCCAGCGCGGCAACTTCGGCCAGACGAACTACGCCGCCGCCAAGGCGGGCATCGCCGCGTTCGCCCGCACCTGGTCGATGGAGCTGGGCCGAGCGGGCATCACCGTCAACGCGATCGTCCCGGTGGCCGCGACCGCGATGACCGAGACCATCCCCGCCTTCGCCCCGTACGTCGAGGCCCTGAAGAACGGCGAGCCGTTCCCGGACTTCCTGCGCAAGGGAGAGGGCTTCGGCACGCCCGAGGACTGCGCGGCGCTCGTGCCCTTCCTGGCCTCCGAGGCCGCCCGCGGCATCACCGGCCAGGCCATCGGCATCGGCGGCGACAAGGTGGCACTCTGGTCGCATCCGCAGGAGATCCGCACGGCCTACGCCGACGGCGGCTGGACCCCCGGGACGCTGGCCGATGCCTTCCCCACCTCGGTCGGCGCCGAGCTCCAGACGGTCGGCATTCCGGCCCCCAAGTTCCCGGAGGCGTGATGAGCCCCGCCGAGACCCCCGTCCCGCCCCCCGCGATGAACGTCGACGAACTGGTCGCCATCGACGTGCACACCCACGCGGAGGTGTCCTCCAAGGGGCACTCCTCCCTGGACGACGATCTGCACGACGCCTCCTCCGCCTACTTCAAGGTCGAGGGCAAGCGCAAGCCCACCCTGGAGGAGACCGCGCGCTACTACCGTGAGCGCAGGATGGCCGCCGTGATCTTCACGGTGGACGCCGAGTCCGCGACGGGCACGGCGCCGGTGCCCAACGAGGAGGTCGCCGAGGCCGCCGCCGCCAACGCCGACGTCCTCATCCCGTTCGCCTCCATCGACCCCTTCCGCGGGAAGGCGGGCGTGAAGCAGGCCCGCCGCCTGGTGGAGGAGTACGGGGTGAAGGGCTTCAAGTTCCACCCCAGCATCCAGGGCTTCTTCCCCAACGACCGCTCGGTGGCGTACGACCTGTTCGAGGTGATCGAGGAGACGGGGACCATCGCCCTGTTCCACACCGGTCAGACGGGCATCGGCGCCGGCGTCCCGGGCGGCGGCGGTATCCGGCTCAAGTACTCCAACCCGCTGCACGTGGACGACGTCGCCGCCGACTTCCCGCACCTCAAGATCATCCTGGCGCACCCGTCGTTCCCCTGGCAGGACGAGGCCCTGGCGGTGGCCACCCACAAGCCGGGCGTGCACATCGACCTGTCCGGCTGGTCGCCGAAGTACTTCCCGCCGCAGCTCGTGCAGTACGCCAACACGCTGCTGAAGGACAAGGTCCTCTTCGGCTCCGACTTCCCCGTCCTCACCCCCGACCGCTGGCTCGCCGACTTCGACAAGCTGACGATCAAGGACGACGTGAAGCCGAAGATCCTCAAGGAGAACGCCGCCCGCCTGCTCGGGCTGACCACACCGTAAGGGGCGTGGAAGATGCGCAACGAGGGACTGGGGTCCTGGCCCGCACGCCGGGCCCGCAAGACCCCGCACCGCACCGCCCTGGTCCACGACGGCCGGCCGACGGACTACCGCACCCTGCACATCCGCACCACGCGCCTGGCGCACGCCCTGCGCGCCCGGGGCGTGCGGCGCGGCGACCGCATCGCCTATCTCGGCCCGAACCACCCCTCCTACCTGGAGACCCTGTTCGCCGCCGGCGCCCTGGGCGCGGTCTTCGTCCCGCTGAACACCCGTCTCGCCGGCCCCGAGATCGCCTACCAGCTCGCCGACTCCGGGGCCAAGGCCCTCGTCTACGGCCCCTCGCACGCGGGTCTGGTCGCCGGACTCCCCGGCCACACGGACGTGCGGACCTACCTCGAGGTCGGGGCCGAGTACGAGGAGGCGCTCGCCTCGGCGCCGGACGAGCCGATCGACACGCCGGTCGCGCCCGACGACACCTGCATCATCATGTACACCTCGGGGACCACCGGCCGCCCCAAGGGCGCGATGCTCACCCACGGCAACCTCACCTGGAACGCGATCAACGTCCTCGTCGACACCGACCTGATCGCCGACGAACGCGCCCTCGTCTCCGCGCCGCTGTTCCACACGGCGGGACTGAACATGCTGACGCTGCCGGTGCTCCTCAAGGGCGGCGCCTGCGTCCTCGTCGAGGCCTTCGACGCGCAGGCCACCCTCGGCCTGATCGAGGAGCACCGCATCACCTTCATGTTCGGGGTGCCGACCATGTTCGACCAGGTCGCCCGGCACCCGCACTGGGCCGCCGCCGACCTGTCCTCCCTGCGCATCCTGACCTGCGGAGGCTCCCCGGTGCCCTCGCCGCTCATCGAGGCCTACCAGGCACGCGGTCTGACCTTCCTCCAGGGCTACGGCATGACCGAGGCCTCGCCCGGCACGCTCTTCCTGGACGCCGAGCACGCCGTCAGCAAGGCCGGTTCGGCGGGCGTCCCGCACTTCTTCAGCGACGTGCGGGTCGTGCGGCCGGACCTGGCGCCGGTCGAGACGGGCGAGACGGGCGAGGTCGTGGTGCGCGGTCCGCACGTGATGCCCGGCTACTGGGGCCTGCCCGAGGAGACGGCCGCGGCCTTCGCCGACGGCTGGTTCCGCAGCGGCGACGCCGCCCGGGTCGACGAGGACGGATACGTGCACATCGTCGACCGCATCAAGGACATGATCATCTCGGGCGGGGAGAACGTCTACCCCGCCGAGATCGAGGACCTGCTGCTGGCCCACCCCGACATCGTCGAGTGCGCGGTCATCGGGGTGGCGGACGACAAGTGGGGCGAGGTGCCCCGCGCGGTCGTCGTCCCCCGCGAGGGCGTCACGCTCGACCCCGACCAGGTGCTGGCGTCCCTGGCGGGCCGGCTCGCCAAGTACAAGATCCCCAAGTCGGTGGCGATCGCGGACGAACTGCCGCGCACCGCCTCGGGCAAGCTCCTCAAGGCCCGGGTGCGCTCCCGGTACGGCGCCCCCTCCTGAACAACCCGCTCCCCCCGACCGACTGACCGACCCCTTTGTGAACTCCCCTGTGAGGAACGGCATATGAGCATCATCGTCAACGGCCTCGACGAGCTGAGGAAGCTGTCCGGCAGCGACCTGGGCACCAGCGAGTGGATCGAGGTCACCCAGGAGCGCATCGACACGTTCGCCGACGCGACCGGGGACCACCAGTGGATCCACGTGGACCCGGAGAAGGCCGCGGCGGGACCCTTCGGCGCGCCGATCGCCCACGGGTACCTGACCCTGTCCCTCTTCATCCCGCTCTTCACCGAGCTGCTCGACGTCCAGGGCGTCACCACCAAGGTCAACTACGGGCTCAACAAGGTCCGCTTCCCCTCGCCGGTCAAGGTCGGCTCGCGGATTCGCCTGACGGGCAGACTGACCGACGTCGAGGACGTCCCCGGCGGGGTGCAGATCACCGTCGACGGGGCGATCGAGATCGAGGGGGGCGCGAAGCCCGCGGCCGTTCTGCAGAGCCTCTCGCGGTTCTACGGATAAGGGCTGATCCGAGCACCGCAGGGTGAGGGGGTGCGGAAAGCGCGGGCCGGTCGTGCCGGCCGCGCGGTCCCCGCACCCCCTTCGGCGCGCCTCAGCTCACGACGTCCACGAAGACCGGGTTCGAGTAGAACCAGGTGTCCGCCCACGGGTCGCCGTTGCCGGGCGGGTGCGGGACCGGACCGTGCGGGTCCACGGAAGCGCCCAGGTAACCGGTTCCGTGACGGTTGCCGTCGCTGCCCCGCAGCCGGACGTAGAACGACTCGTCGCCCACCGTGAGCGGGACGCGCAGCGTGTACGTGCCCTTGCGGCCGCTCACGTCGGTGGAGCGCACCACCCTGGTGTCGGGCGCCCGCCAGGAGTCGCGGTCGGCAACCGGACCGCGCACCGCGCCGCGGATCACGTCCACGTGCGCCGGCTCCGGCAGGATCCCTTGCGGGTTGGGGCGGGAGGCGGTGGTCACCGTGATGTCCAGGGTGAGCCTCTCGCCCCGGCGCACCCGCAGCCGTCCGCCGAGGGTGACGCCCCGCCCGTCGCCGTGCCCGCGCCGCAGCCGCACCTCGAGTCCGTCCAGCAGGTGCCCGTGGTCCAGCCAGACGCGGCCCTCGCGCAGCCCCGCCATCACCGCGCGGTAGCCGTAACGGGTGACGCCCACGTGCGTGCGGCTGAACTGGCCCGGCCAGAAGTCGCTGCCCGGCTGCGGGGTGCCGGTGTTCACCGGGTCGGGCAGCCTGCCGGTGTCGTCGAAGGTCTGCCCGGCCGGCCAGTCGCCGTTCTTCCAGGTGTCGAAGACGGTCCGGTGGTTGTCGGAGTTGGTGGTGATCGTGAACAGCCGGCCCTCGGCCAGCATCGAGTCCCACAGGCCGCCCACGGTCGCGGTGGCCCAGTCGAAGCCGCCGTACGTGAGATACGCGTCCGCCGGGTACCCCGCCCAGGACTGTGCCGACGGCTTGTTCTCGTACTCGCCGCGGATCGACGTGGCGCCGCGCAGGCCCGGCAGCGCCGCGCCCTGGGCGCCGGGCGCGCCCTCCATGCCGATCATGATCTCGGGCGCCGCGTCACGCCAGGCGCGCATCTCGTGCGGGGAGTCGATGCCCAGCCGCAGCGGGTGGTTGGCGAGCACGAGGACGTCGTCGACGTAACCGGTGCGGCGCTGCTCGGCCAGCCACTTCACGGCCTTCACCGCGTGCGCCTCGTTGCGTGCGGTGTCGGCGTCGGCGGCCCCGCCCTTGTCGTACCCCAGCAGCTTGCCGTCGTAGGCGAGCTCGAACCGGGTGAGCAGGTCCACCTCGTGCGGGCCGGGCGCGGCGAACACCGTGCAGTGCTCGGCGGCCGGGATGTACCACTCCAGCCCCTGGAAGATCAGCTGTCGCGGGTTCGCGGCCCGGGCCTCGAGGATCTCCCGGTGCTCCAGCGCGGCGCCGTGGCGGGCGTGCCCGAAGTTGGCGTGCTCGTTGAACACCATCCAGTCCAGGCCGTACCGGGCGGCGGCCCGCGCCTGCTGGGAGAACGTGTACTTCGCGTCGTGGCTGTACACGGAGTGCACGTGGTGGTCGCCGACGAGGTAGGCGAGGGGCGGGTCCTCGCCGCCGCAGCCCCTCTCGCCGGCCGCGGCCGGGCCGGCGAGGGCGGGCGCGGCCGCGCCCCCCAGCGTGAACGCGGTGCCGAACAGGCCGGCCCGGCGCAGAAGCTGCCGCCGGGACACGCCCTGGGGGTCGAGCGCGGTGGAGGAGACGGTCGGGTCGGCCCAGACGGGGAGCTGCTGCTCGGTCATCACGGATTCCATGAGGTCTCTCAGTGGTTCAGGAAGGAGGTCACGGGCAGCGCCCGCGCCACGATGCGCACGTCGCCGAGGCGGCCGTGCAGGATCTGGTCGATCCGTCCGGCGTACGTGTAGCCGCCGAGCAGCCAGGGCAGCCCGACCGAGGCGATGCCGACGGCCGGGGCCTTCGGATTGCGGACCACGGGGCAGCCCTCGACGTACAGCGTGGTGTGCCGGCCGTCGTTGACGACCGCGAGGTGCCACCAGGTCTCCAGCGGCGTCTCCTGGCCCCAGTTGGTGGCGATGCCCTGCTGGTTCAGGGGACGCATCGCCCACTGCGGTTCCCGGTCGTCGGACAGCGAGAGGGTGGCGAGCGGTTCGTCCGGGTCGTCGGCGGACTTGCCCGCGGCGCCGCCCGTGCCGGTCCGGCCGACCAGACCCGACCAGGCGTGGTGCGCCGGGTCCCAGTCGGCGGGGAGGCGGTAGAACGCCTCGATGGTGTAACCGCGGGCGAAGGTCGCCGAGTTCAGCGGCGCGCCGTCGACCGTGCGCAGGTAGGCGCCCTTCAGCGGGGACTTGAAGCCCCGGAACTCCAGGCTGCCGTGGCCGGGCTGGTCGGGATGGTGGTCGGACGACCAGCCGAGCGTGCCGCCGCCGACCGCGACGACCGTGAGGTCGTTGCCCTGCCCGGAAAGGTCGCGCACGGTGCCGGAGACCGCCGAGCCGTCGGTGTGACCGTCGAACCGCCAGTAGGCCGCCGTGCCCGGCACGAGGACCTTGGCCACGGGCCGTGCCGGGCGGGCCGGCGCCGGATCGAACCCGGCGAAGCGCTCGGCGAAGTCGACGCCGACCGTGAACCGGTCCGCGTCTCCGCTCAGTTCGAGCTCCTGCCGCTCCAGCTCGCCCAGCCCCTCGGCGGCCCGGCCCAGGATCCAGGGCGAGAGGGTCTCCACGTCGATGACGTTCCGGTCGAGGTCGAAGCGGTACAGGCGGATCATCGCGGCGCCGCCGAAGTACCGGTTCTGGTAGTTCGTCAGATGCAGATGGACGTCGTGTCCGGCCGCGTTCTTCCGCGTCGCGCGGCCGGCGGGCCAGTAGTGCCCGCCCAGCGCGAGGAAGATCTGGTCGTGGTCCGCGATCAGCCGGTCCCACAGCTGCTGCCCGTACGCCGAGAGCGCGTCGTCCTCGACGACCAGCTCGTGCGTGGTCAGGATGACCGGCGTCCTCGGATGCCGGGCGAGGACCCCGGCGGCCCAGGCGTACCCCTGCTCGGACAGCCGCCAGTCCAGCGCCAGCACCATCCACTCCCGGCCGCCGGCACGGAACAGGTGGAAGGTGTTGTAGCCGTCGGGGGAGGCCCCGCCGAAGGTGGGCTTTCCCCGGAAGCGCTGCGGGCCGAAGGCCTCCAGGTACGGGGTCGTGCCGCGCTGGTCGGTCGTCGACGACTGCACGTCGTGGTTGCCGGCCAGCACGCTGTAGCCCGCTCCGCGCCGGTCCAGCAGCCCGAACGCCCCGCTGATCGCGGCGACTTCCTCGTTCGCGCCGTTCTGGGTGAGGTCCCCCAGATGGGACAGGAACACGATGTTGTCGTCCGCGCCCCGCGCCAGCAGATAGCGCAGAGACGCCTCGACCGGCGACTTGTCGATGCTCGGGCCGTCGAAGAGGTACTGCGTGTCGGGCATGACGGCGAGCGTGAAACGGCGGCTGTCGGGGTCCGGGCGCCACCGGGCCGGGACCGCCTCGGCGGCGGCCCCGGTGGCGAGGCCGGCCGTCGCGGCGGCGCCGAGCAGGGCGGTGGCCCGCAGAAAGCCGCGTCTGCCGGCGCCGGAGGGGACGGGGTCTTCCTGGGGCCGGGCATGCGAAGTACACACGTGCTGCTCCGTTGCGAAGTGCGAAGTCCGTTACCGGACAGGGGGTTCACAGGACGCGCAGGATCCAGCTCCAGCGGTGGACGCCTGCCGGGACGAGGTAGGAGGGGAGGGTGTCGGGACCGCACGACGCCGTCCCGAGGCCGCGGTGCGCGGCGTCCACGTGCACGACGCAGCCGCTGCGCGCGGTCAACTCGTCATGGTGGGCGACGGCGGTCAGGTCCTCGGCGCGATAGCGGGTGACGGAGACCTGGCGCGGCTCGTCCAGCGTGACCGCGAGGCCGGTGGCGTCCGGCGCCGAGAGCGTGAAGCGCCGCACGCCGTGCCGGCCGCCGCTCTCCTGCGGACGCAGGTAGGGGGTGAACGCCTCGTCGACGGCGAGCGAGTGATGGCCCACCGGCGCCCCCGAGGCGCGGTCGGGGTAGGACTCCCACGGGCCCTGCCCGAACCACTCCAGCAGGTCCAGCCCCGCGACCGTCTCGAAGACCGAGCCGACGCGCGGCACGTCGTCGAACTCCGCGGGCAGTTCCGCCTGTTCGTCGATCCGCAGCCCGCCCTCGACCGGCGTGAACACCTGCCGGTGCCGTACGACGCCGCCGGCGCCCGCGTACTCGGCGAGCACGCTCACGCCGTCGCCCTCCTGACGCACGGAGACCAGCCTGCGCACGAGGGAGTCCAGACCCCACGCCCGCCAGCGACGCGCCGGGCCGCCGAGCTCGTCGTTGTCGGTGGGCGCCCGCCACAGGGAAAGCGTCGGGGCGGCCGCGAGCAGCGGGTGGACGAGGAGCCCGGCGGCGTCGGTCTCGACGCGCCCGGACCCCGCGGACGCCTGCAGCGGTTCGGCCTTCCGCAGCTGCACCTGGGGCGCGCAGACCGCGGTGCCGGGCGGCGCCCACGGCAGCTCCCGGGCCGTCGTCACGCGCAGTGTCAGCCATGCCTCGCCGCCGTCCCGCGGAAGGTCGAAGGGCAGCGGCAGCACGGCCGTCCCGCCCGGCCGCAGATCGGGCAGTTCGGCGGCCGCGGTGAGCGTGCCTCCGTGGGCGAGCGACAGCTCCCACTCGCCGCAGAGCCACTCCAGACCACGGAAGTGCTGGTGGTTCGAGACGACCACCCCGTCCTCCCGCAGGCCGTGCAGCCGCACCGGCGCGGCGAGTTCCCGGTGCTCGGACATCACCGGCTTCGGGGTGCGGTCGGGGAAGACCACGCCGTCCGCGATGAACGCGCCGTCATGGTCCTTCTCGCCGAAGTCGCCGCCGTACGCCCAGCGGTACCCGGGCGCGGCGACACCGTTGTCATAGAGCCCGGCGCCCCCACGCCCGACCGGTCTCGCGTCGTTCACGTCCTGGAGGATGCCGTGGTCCCAGAACTCCCAGATGAACCCGCCCTGAAGACCCGGGGTGGCCTCGATGGCGGCCCAGTGGTCGGCCAGCGTGCCGTTGCTGTTGCCCATGGCGTGGGAGTACTCGCACTGGATGAGCGGCTTGGTCTGCCGCCCGGACAGCGCGTGCGCCACACAGTCCTCCAGCGGCGCGTACATCGGGCAGGCGATGTCGGAGGCGACCTCGGGGTCGGCCCAGCCGCGCTTGGCGGCGCCCTCGTACTGCACCGGCCGGGTCGGATCGTGGCGGCGGACCCAGCCCGCGGCCGCGTCGTGGTTCGCGCCGTAGTCGGACTCGTTGCCCAGGGACCAGACGATGACCGACGGGTGGTTCTTGTCGCGCAGCACCATCCGCGAGACCCGGTCCACGAAGGCGTTCAGGTAGCGGGGGTCGTCGGCGATCTCGTGGGCGTGGTCGTGGGCCTCGATGTCCGCCTCGTCGACGACGTAGAAGCCGAGTTCGTCGGCGAGGTCGTACAGAGCGGGGTCGTTCGGGTAGTGCGCGGTGCGGATCGCGTTGAAGCCGTGGCGTTTGAGCACGACCAGGTCGGCGCGCATGTCCTCGTGCGACACGGTCCGTCCGGTCAGCGGGTGGAAGTCGTGCCGGTTGACCCCCCGGATGAAGATCCGCTCGCCGTTGACCAGCAGGTCGCGGCCCACGATCGCCACGTCCCGGAAGCCGACCCGGTGGCGGGAGGCGTCGGCGACGGTGCCGTCCGCGCGGTGCAGGCGTACGGTCAGGTCGTACAGCTCGGGCGTCTCGGCGCTCCAGGCGCGCACCCCGGGCACGCGCGCGCCCAGCCGCACCTCGCCGAGGAAGGCGGAGACACGCTCCTCCTCGGCGTTGGCCAGGTCGAATCCGGCGTCCCGCGTCAGCGGCAGGCCGGCCAGCTCGCCGCTGACATGCCATCCCGCGGGCAGCGCGCCGCCCGCGTCCCGCACCCGGCAGTCGACGCGCAGTTCGCCGTCGGCCGATGCCACCACGTCCACGTCGGCCAGGTGCAGCGGGTCGGTGGCGTAGAGGAGCACCGAGCGGGTGATCCCGCCGTGCCACCACTGGTCCTGGTCCTCGATGTGCGAGGCGTCCGACCACTTGACCACCGTCAGCCGGACGAGGTGCCGCCCGCCCGGGCGCACGAGGTCCGAGAGGTCGAACTCGGCCGCCAGGTGGGAGTCCTTGGACAGGCCGGCCGGCCGCCCGTCGACGTGCACCAGCAGCACGCTCTCGGCGGCCCCGACCTGCAGCACGATCCGGCGTCCCGCCCACTCGGCGGGGACGTCCACGCCCCGCTCGTACACACCCGTCGGATTGGCGTCCGGCGCCAGCGGGGGCACGTCCGCGAACGGCATGCGGATGTTCAGGTACTGCGGGAGGTCGTCGGCGCCCTCGACGGACTGCATCGTCCACGCGCCGGGCACGGCCGCGCTCGACCATCGGCCGCCGACCGGCGCGTCCGGAGCGGGCAGCAACTGGAAACGCCAGTCGCCGTCCAGGGAGTGTGCTCCGAAGCGCCGGTCGACGGCGTTCATGGGCAGCCGGCCCCAGGAGGTCAGCTCGGGCGCCGACCAGGGCCGCAGCGCCAGCAGCGGGTCGGTCACTTGACGGCTCCCTTGGCGAGGTCCCCGATGATCTGGCGGGCGCCGACCGCGAACACGATCAGCAGGGGGACCAGGGCGAGCAGGGCGCCGGTCATGACCATTCCGTAGTCCGTCGTCCCGTGCGTGCCGTTGAGCTGCGACAGCGCCACCTGGAGGGTGACGTTGCCCGGATCGGTGAGGGCGATCAGCGGCCAGGCGTAGTCGTTCCACTGGCCCATGAAGGTGAAGATGCCGAGGAAGGCCAGTCCCGGCCGGACCACGGGCAGCGCCACGTGCCAGTACTGGCGCAGGAAGTGCGCGCCGTCGATGCGCGACGCGTCGAGGAGTTCGTCGTGGATGGCGCCGGTCATGTACTGGCGCATCCAGAAGATGCCGAAGGCGTTGGCGGCCGCCGGCACGATCAGCGCCGTCATCGACCCGATCCAGCCGAGCTTGGCCATGATGACGAACTGCGGGATGGCCTGGAGCTGCGCCGGCACCATGAAGATGAACATGAGCAGCACGAACAGCAACCGCTTGCCGGGGAACTCGAACTTGGCGAAGACGAAGGCGGCCAGCGAGTCGAAGAACAGGACCAGGAAGGTCACCGACCCTGCCACCAGCAGTGAGTTGAGCATCGAGCCGAGGAAGTCGACGGTGTCGAGGAGGCTGCGCAGGTTCTGCAGGAAGTGCGTGCCCGGCAGCAGCTTGGGCGGGTAGGAGAAGATCTCCGACGTGGTGTGCGTCGACATGATCACGGCCCAGTAGAACGGGAAGGCCGAGAGCAGGACGCCGAGGACGAGGACGGCGTGCAGCGCGATCCCTCTGCGGCGGGATCCGTCGATCCCGCGGATGTGCGGGGTGGTCCGGTCGGATGCCATGGTGTGCGGGCCTCCCTAGTCTTCGCCGCGGCGCTGCACCAGCCGCCAGTTGATGATCGAGAAGATGACGACGACGAGGAAGATGCCCCACGCCACGGCGGCGCCGTAGCCGAAGTCGTTGTTGTCGAAGGTCTGCTGGAAGAAGTAGAGGACCATGGTCCGGCCGGCGTGGCCGGGACCGCCCGAGAACGTCGAGTCGTTCGAGGTGTTCTGCAGCAGGACCTGGGGTTCGGAGAAGCTCTGCAGACCGGTGACCGTCGACACGACGAGCACGAACAGCAGCACCGGGCGCATCATCGGAAGGGTGATCCGGAAGAAGGTCTGCACGGGACCGGCGCCGTCCATGCGCGCCGCCTCGTACAGCTCGCCGGGGACGGTCTGCAGGCCGGCCAGGAAGATGATCGCGTTGTAGCCGGTCCACTGCCAGGTCATCAGCGTCGCGACCGCGATCCGGATGCCCCACGGGGTGTTCAGCCAGGCGATCTGGTCGAAGCCGACGGCCTGCAAAAAGGCGTTCACCAGGCCGAAGTTGGTGGAGAACACCGAGCCGAAGACGATCGCGATCGCCACCACCGAGGTGACGTTCGGCAGGAAGTAGGCGATCCGGTAGAGGGTTTTGAAGCGGACGGCCGAGTTGAGCATCACGGCCGTCACCATCGCCAGGAAGACCATGGGGAAGGTGGCCAGCGCCCAGATGACGATCGTCGTCCCGATCGAGGACCAGAACTGCGTGTCGCCGAGCAGGTACCGGTACTGCGACAGCCCCGCCCACTCCATCGGGCCGAGGCCGTCCCACCGGTGGAAGGACAGGTAGAGCGAGAAGCCGACCGGTATCAGGCCGAAGCAGAGGAACAGCAGGTAGAAGGGGGAGATCGCGGCGTAGAGGTGCCAGTGCTTGCGCCACCCCGTGCCGGGCCGGACGACGGGGGCGGGCGTCACGACGGCCGGGGGCCGTTCGACGGCGGGGAGCGTGGCCATCAGACGCTCACCCCCAGGTGCTTCGCGATGCGCCGGCAGGTGCTCATGGCGTCACTCCAGGCTTGCTCCGGGTCCTTGCCGAGGACGCCGACGTTCTTGATCTCGTCCTTGACGGGCTGTCCGAGCGCCACGTCGAAGGGACTGTTGTAGGCGACGGAGATCTTCTGCGCGGCCGGCCCGAAGACGTCCATCGTGACCTGCCCGCCGAAGAACTCGTCGGGCTCGCGCACCTGTTCCAGGCCGTACGACGCGGGGGTGGAGGGGAAGAGCCCCGCGTCCAGGAACCCCTGCGCCTGGTTGCCCGCGTCGAGCATCCAGCTGATGATCCGGAATGCCTGCTCGGGCTCGCGGCACGCCTTGGTGACCGACAGGAACGAACCGCCGTTGTTCGCGGGCCGCACCGGCATGTCGGCCACCCGCCATCGGCCCTTGGTCTTCGGAACGCCGGTCTTGAGGTCGTTGGTGGCCCAGGAGGCGCCGAGCTGGCTGGGCAGCTTGCCGTCCTCCACCGCCGACAGCTGGTCCGGGGTGCCGCTGACCAGGTTGGAGACGATCTTGCGGCGCTTGGCCTCGACGGCGAGCGCCCAGGCGCGCCGCACGTGCTCCTGGTCGCCGATGAAGTGGCGGTCCTTGTCCACGTACCGGGCGCTGCCCTGCTGCACCACGTTCTCGAAGACGCTGTTGACGTCGGTCAGCAGCGAGGTCCCTGGGAGCCGTTTGCGCAGTTGCTCGCCGGCCGCGAAGAACTTCTCCCAGGTGTCGAGCTCGCGGGAGACGTCGGCGGGTTCGTAGGGCAGGCCCGCCTTCTCGAAGACCGCGTACTGGTAGAGGTGGGCGACCGGGCCGCAGTCGATCGGGAAGCCGACCAGGGAGCCGTCGTCGGCGACGCCCTGCTCCCACTTCCACGGTAGGTACTGGCTCTTGAACTTCTCCGCGCCCAGCGTGCGCAGGTCCACGAACTGGTCGGCGTCGGGCAGGTAGGACGCCATGTCCTCGCCCTTGAGCCCCGCGATGTCGGGGATGTGGGCGCGGCCGGCGAGCGTGGTGATCAGCTTGGAGCGGTAGTAGCCGCCGATCTTGATGGCCTGGAGGTCGACCGTGCTGCCGTAACGGGACCTGGCGTTCTTGACGACGGTGTCGCCGAGGCCGCCGTCCCAGTACCACAGGACCATGTTGCGGCCGGTCGAGCCGGTCGGGACGGCGCAGCCGGCCGTCAGGCCGCCGAGCGCCGTGGCGGCCGTGCCGGCCAGGCCGGCGCGCAGCAGGCCTCTTCGTGAGAGCCGCACAGCTCCCACCGCCTTTCGGATCTGTTCGTGTCTTCGCAGACGGGGTGCCGTTCGAGGGGCGTGTGTGGAGGGGCGTCCGTCCGGCTCAGGGCCGCAGGACGGGCGGGGTGACCGGGGCGTGCCGTACGGGAGGGCCCACGTCCGCCGGGATGCGGTCGGCGAGGAAGCCGTACGCCCGCTCGAGGTCGGGGTCGGTCAGGGAGCGCCACCAGCGCCGCACGCCGTACCAGCCGGGGGCGGCGAGTGCGCCGCCGTGGTGCCGTACGGACAGTCCGGCGGCGAGGACGGCGAACCGCAGCCGCTCCGCCAGCGGCCAGCCGCCGAGCGAGGCCGCCACGAAGCTCGCGCCGAACACGTCGCCGGCGCCGGTCGCGTCCAGGACGTCGACGTCCAGGGCGGGGACCTCGGCGAACTCGCCGGTGCTCTGGTCGACCGCGACGGCGCCGTGCGCGCCCCGGGTGACGACGGCCACCGGCACCAGCTCGGCGAGCGTGCCGAGCGCGGCGAGCGCGCTGTCGGTGCGGGTGTACGCCATGGCCTCGGTCTCGTTGGGGAGGAAGGCGTGGCACAGGGCCAGCTGGTCCAGCAGGCTCGCGGACCACTGACGGGTGGGGTCCCAGCCGACGTCGGCGTAGACCCGGGTGCCGTTCGCGGCCGCCTTGGCGAGCCAGGCGCGGGGTTCGGCCTCGAGGTGCACGAGGGCCGTGCGTGCCTCGGGCGGGTCGCCCATCAGCGCGTCCTGCGAGTACGGAGGCTCCTGGCCGTGGGTGACGAGGGCCCGGTCGAAGGCCGGTGTTCCGCCGCGCGCGGCGCCGGGTCCGGGGAGGGCGAGGGCGACGGTGACGGGGGTGTGCCAGCCGTCGGCGGTGCGGGAGAGGGCGAGGTCGACGCCTTCCTGGCCGGCGAGCACTTCCCGGCAGTGGGCGCCGTAGAAGTCGTCGCCGAAGACCGTGGCGAGCGAGGTCCGCAGGCCGAGGCGGGAGGCCGCCACCGCGAGGTTGGCGATGCCGCCGGGGCCGCAGCCCATGCCGCCGGTCCAGATCTCCTCACCCGGCACGGGCGCTCGGCCGAGGCCCGTCAGGACGAGGTCGTAGAAGAGCAGCCCGGTGAGCAGAACGTCGGGCCGGTCGTCGTCCACCGCACATCCTCTCGTCAGAACTCTTCATTTCGGTGACCGGAATCGTGCGCCCCTCCGTGAGATTGGTCAATACCTCAGCAGAAGTGAGCATAGATTTGATTGAAGATGACGAGTAGTGTTCACGTCGTGCTGGCAGAACGACGACATCAACTGATCCTGCGGGCCCTGCGCGCCGGGGGCCCCGCGGCCGTGACCGATCTCTCCGAGGAGCTGGGGGTGAGCCCGGCCACGATCAGGCGCGACCTGGTCAAACTCGAGGAGGACGGCCTGCTGACCCGGGTGCACGGCGGGGCCGTCGCGGAGGAGGGCGACCAGCCCTTCGCCGAGGTGGCCGAGGTGCGCGTGGCCGAGAAGGACGCGATAGCGGCCCGGGCCGCGGCGATGGTCGAGGACGGCCAGACGGTGCTGCTCGACATCGGCACCACCGCCTACCGGCTCGCCCGGCAGCTGCACGGCCGCAGACTCACCGTGATCACCAGCAACCTGGTGGTCTACGAGGAGCTCGCCGACGACGAGGGCATCGAGCTGGTGCTCCTCGGCGGCATGGTCCGCCGTGAGTACCGTTCGCTGGTGGGCTTCCTCACCGAGGACAACCTGCGCCAGCTGCATGCCGACTGGCTCTTCCTCGGCACCAGCGGAGTGCGCCCGGGCGGGCAGGTGATGGACACGACGGTCGTCGAGGTGCCGGTCAAACGGGCCATGATCAAGGCCGGCGGCAGGGTCGTCCTGCTCGCCGACGCGGCGAAGTTCCCGGGCACGGGCATGGCGAGGGTCTGCGGTCCCGAGGACCTCGACGTGGTGGTGACGAACGGGCCGGTCGACCCGGCGACCCGGTCCTCGTTCGAGGAGGCGGGCGTCGAGGTGGTGCTGGCAGGAAAGGTGCAGGCGTGAAACTGACGATTCTGGGCGGCGGCGGGTTCCGGGTGCCGCTCGTGTACGGCGCGCTGTTGACGGACCGCGGCGAGGGGCGCGTCACGGACGTCGTCCTGCACGACCTGGACGGCGGCCGGCTGCGGGCGGTCGCCCGGGTGCTGGCCGAACAGGCCGCCGCCGTGCCCGACGCCCCCCGGGTGACCGCCACCACCGACCTAGACGACGCTCTGCGCGGCGCCGACTTCGTCTTCTCCGCGATCCGCGTCGGCGGCCTGGAGGGCCGCGCGAACGACGAGCGGGTGGCGCTCGCGGAGGGTGTCCTCGGCCAGGAGACGGTCGGCGCCGGAGGCATCGCCTACGGCCTGCGGACGGTCCCCGTCGCCGTCGACATCGCCCGCCGGGCGGCCCGTCTCGCCCCCGACGCCTGGGTCATCAACTTCACCAACCCGGCGGGGCTCGTCACCGAGGCCATGTCCCGCCACCTGGGCGACCGCGTCATCGGCATCTGCGACTCCCCGGTCGGCCTCGGCCGCCGTATCGCCCGGGTCCTGGGCGCCGACCCCAAGCAGGCGTGGATCGACTACGTCGGCCTCAACCACCTCGGCTGGGTCCGCGGCCTGCGCGTGGCCGGACGCGACGAGCTGCCGCGGCTGCTCGCCGACCCCGGCCTGCTCGGCTCCTTCGAGGAGGGCAAGCTCTTCGGCGTCGACTGGCTGCAGTCCCTCGGCGCCATCCCCAACGAGTACCTGCACTACTACTACTTCAACCGCGAGGCCGTCCGGGCCTACCAGCAGGCCGAGAAGACCCGCGGCGCGTTCCTCGCCGACCAGCAGTCCCGCTTCTACGAGGAGATGACAGACCCGGGCGCGGCGGCCCTGTCGGCCTGGGACCGCACCCGCGCCGAGCGCGAGGCCACCTACATGGCCGAGAACCGGGAGACCGCCGGCGCCGGCGAGCGCGACGCCGACGACCTCTCCGGCGGCTACGAGAAGGTCGCCCTGGCCCTGATGCGGGCCATCGCCCGCGACGAGCGCACCACGCTGATCCTCAACGTGCGCAACCAGGGCGTGCTCTCGGTGCTCGACGCGGACGCCGTCATCGAGGTGCCCTGCCTCGTGGACGCCGGCGGCGCGCACCCGGTGGCCGTCGCGCCGCTGCCCGAGCACGCCACCGGGCTGGTCTGCGCGGTGAAGGGCGTCGAGCGCGAGGTGCTGGCCGCCGCCGAGTCCGGTTCCCGGGCGACGGCGGTCAAGGCGTTCGCGCTGCATCCGCTGGTCGACTCGGTGAACGTCGCCCGCAGGCTGGTCGAGGCCTACGCCGACGTCCACCCCGGGCTGGCGTACCTTAAGTAGCCTCAGCGGGGGAAAGCGCTTTCCCCCGCTGGGCCCGCACCCGGCCTCCGGCCTTCCGCACTTCGTGGTCCCCTCTGGAGATTCCCCATGCATGACGAACGCCGCCGCATCGAGGAGCGCGTCGAGCGCGTCCACAACCAGCGCGTCAAGCCCGCCGTCTACGCGGCCACCGTGCCCCTCGAGGTCGAGGCCTGGCAGGCGCCGGGGGAGCCCGTGCCCTTCGAGGAGGCCGCGGCCGCCGCCTACCAGCCCTTCGCCATGGACACCCCGTGGGGCCCGCCCTGGGGCACCACCTGGTTCCGGATGCGCGGCCGGGTGCCCGCCGAGTGGGCCGGCCGGCGCGTCGAGGCCGTCATCGACCTCGGCTTCGTCGGCGACTGGCCCGGCAACCAGGCCGAGGCCCTCGTCCACCGCACCGACGGGACGCCGCTGAAGGCCGTCAACCCGCTCAACCAGTACGTGCCGATCGGCAACCCGGCGACGGGCGGCGAGAGCGTCGACTACCTCGTCGAGGCGGCCTCCAACCCCGACATCCTGGCGAACGACTTCGCCGCGCCGACCCAGCTCGGCGACGTGCTGACGGCGGGCGACCGGCCGCTGTACACCTTCCGCCGCGCCGACCTCGCCGTCCTCGACGAGCAGGTCTGGCACCTCGACCTCGACCTCCAGGTGCTGCGCGGCCTGATGGTCCACCTCGCCGAGCACGAACCGCGCCGCCACGAGATCATGCACGCCCTGGACCGGGCCATGGACGTCCTCGACCTGGACGACGTCTCCGGCAGCGCCGCCGCCGTCCGCGAGGTGCTCGCCCCGGCCCTGGCCCGGCCCGCGCACGCCAGCGCCCACACCATCTCCGGCGTCGGCCACGCGCACATCGACTCCGCCTGGCTGTGGCCGATCCGCGAGACCAAGCGCAAGACCTCCCGCACCTTCTCCAACGTCACCGCGCTCGCCGACGAGTACGAGGACTTCGTCTTCGCCTGCTCCCAGGCCCAGCAGTACGAGTGGGTGCGCGACAACTACCCGCACGTGTGGGCGCGCATCCAGGAGTCGGTGAAGAAGGGACAGTGGGTCCCGGTCGGCGGCATGTGGGTCGAGTCCGACGGCAACCTGCCCGGCGGCGAGGCCATCGCCCGGCAGCTCATCCACGGCAAGCGGTTCTTCATCGAGCACTTCGGCGTCGAGACCAGGGGCGTCTGGCTGCCGGACTCCTTCGGCTACAACGCCGCCTACCCGCAGCTCGCCAAGCTCGCCGGCAACGAGTGGTTCCTCACCCAGAAGATCTCCTGGAACCAGACCAACAAGTTCCCCCACCACACCTTCTGGTGGGAGGGCATCGACGGCACCCGCATCTTCACCCACTTCCCGCCGGTCGACACCTACAACGCCCGCTTCAGCGGCGAGGAGATGGACCGCGCGGTGCGCAACTACTCCGACAAGGGCGGCGGCACCCGTTCCCTCGCCCCGTTCGGCTGGGGCGACGGCGGCGGCGGCCCCACCCGCGAGATCATGGAACGGGCCCGCCGGCTCGCCGACCTCGAAGGCTCGCCGAAGGTCGTCATCGAGCACCCGGACGACTTCTTCGCCCAGGCCCGCGCCGAGTACCCGGACGCCCCCGTGTGGGTGGGCGAGCTCTACCTGGAGCTGCACCGCGCCACGTACACCACGCAGGCGCGCACCAAGCAGGGCAACCGGCGGTCCGAACACCGCCTGCGGGAAGCCGAGTTGTGGGCGACCACGGCCGCACTGCACGCGCCGGGCCACGCCTACCCGTACGAGAGGCTGGACCGGCTCTGGAAGACGGTGCTGCTGCACCAGTTCCACGACATCCTGCCGGGCTCCTCGATCGCCTGGGTGCACCGCGAGGCCGAGGCCGAGTACGCCAGGGTCGCCGCCGAACTGGAGGAGCTGACGGCCGAGGCCGTGGCCGCGCTGGGCGCGGGCGCCACCCGCGTGTTCAACACGAGTCCCCACGACCGCGCCGAGGTGGTCCGCACCTCCGCCGGGGCCCCGGCGTACGTGGAGGTGCCCGCGAGCGGCAGCGCCCCGCTGGCCGCCCCGGCCGTCGGCACGCCGCAGGCCGTGACGGTCACCGGCCGCACCCTCGACAACGGACTGGTCCGGGTGGAGGTCGCGGCGGACGGCACGCTGTCCTCGGTGCGCGACCTGCGCGCGGACCGCGAGGTCCTGGCCGGCCCCGGAAACCTGCTCCGCCTGCACACCGACCTGCCCAACTACTGGGACGCCTGGGACATCGACAAGCACTACAAGAACCGCTTCACCGACCTGCTCGACCCGGACTCGGTCACCGTCGTCGAGGACGACCCGCTGCTCGGCGCGGTGCGCGTCACCCGCTCCTTCGGCAGGGGCTCGACCCTCACCCAGACGATCACCGTCCGGGCGGGCAGCTCGCGGATCGACATCGAGACCGACATCGACTGGCACGAGGCCGAGAAGATCCTCAAGGCAGCCTTCCCGGTCGACGTCCGTGCCGCGCACTCGTCCGCCGAGATCCAGTTCGGGCACGTCCAGCGGCCCACCCACACCAACACCACCTGGGAGTCGGCCCGTTTCGAGGTCTCCGGCCACCGCTGGGTGCACGTAGGCGAACCCGGCTACGGCGTCGCGGTCCTCAACGACTCGACGTACGGCCACGACGTCTCCCGCACGGTCCGCGAGGACGGCGGCACGACGACCACGGTCGCCCTCAGCCTCGTGCGCGCCCCGCGCATCCCCGACCCCGAGGCCGACCAGGGCCGGCACCGGTTCACGTACTCCCTGCTGCCGGGCGCCACCATCGCGGACGCGGTCGCCGAGGGCTACGCCCTCAATCTGCCGTTGCGCGTCGCGGAGTCGGCGGGCGCCGCGGAGCCGGTCGTGTCGGTGGACGGCGACGGTGTCACCGTCGAGGCCGTCAAGCTCGCCGACGACCGGTCGGGCGACGTCGTGGTGCGGCTGTACGAGTCCCACGGCGGACGGGCCCGGGGCGTGCTGCGCACCGGCTTCCCGCTGGCCGGGGCGCAGGTCACCGACCTGCTGGAACGTCCGCTCGAGGACGGCGCGGCGGCGACGGTGCACGCCGACGGCACGATCGGGATCGCCCTGCGGCCCTTCCAGATCCTCACCCTCCGCCTGCACCGCGCCACCTGACCCACGGCGCCCCGCCCCACCGGACGGGCGAGTTCCGGCACTCGTCCGGTGGGGGCGAGGGAGCGGTGGAATCCGGCCCGGGCCGGGCGGTCGACCTGTGGCCGCCCGGCCCGCGGACGCGGGCCGCGGCGTCCCGAAGTCCCCACGGGCGGGGCGCGGTTCGGCGTGTCCGCTCGGCACGCCGTGACGTCGCCCGTTGCGCCGGTCTCCCGAAGGAGTCCACGGCGCGGCTGCGACCCCGGTGTGCTCTTGGAGACGTACCCGGGGCCTGGACGTCCCTGACGCACGGTCGGGCCGGTCGGCCGCTCCCCGTGACAGCGGCCGACCGACCCGATCCCCCCGTGCCCCGAGGATCCCCCGTCGATCCCCGGAGCGTCCCCCGTCGATCCCTGTGCTTCCCCCGCGGGCCGGCGCTCCCCCCGCGGCCCTTCACCCTTGAGAGTCCGCAGGTGCGCCCCTGATACACCCTCCGCGGAAAAAAGTCCCCCGGACCGGGATCCGGGGGACTTCCACGGCCGTGGGGGAGGCTTCGGCCGGGCTTCCTCGGCTCGCGCCGGGAGCCTCAGCCGGTGAAGCCGGCCGTGATGGAGGTGAACTGCCAGGTGCTCTGGCTGATGCCGGAGCAGTTGCTCACCACGCCCCCGCCCGGGCACGGCCGGTCGCGGTTGACGGCCCAGTAGGCGAGCCGAGCGATGTGGTGGGAGTTGGCCCAGTCGCGGATCTGCGTCCAGATCGCCGGGGTGGTGTTCTCCTGCTGGTCGGAGAGGCCGTTCATGCCCGAGATGCCGATGTGGGCGTACGCGGTGGCGTCGTCCCAGCCGAAGGTGGACTTCAGCTTGTTCTTCAACCCCTCCGTGGCGTTCACGGTGTTGCCGTACATGTCCGAGCCGCCGCCGAAGTCGAACGGCATGATGGTGAAGACGTCGATGTCCGCGCCGAGCGACTTGGCCTGCTCGATGAGGCGGTTGCCGTAGTACGTCGGTCCGGTGGTGCCCGTCCCGAAGGTGACGACCGTCTTCAGGCCGGGATTGTCGGCTTTCACGGTCTTCAGCGCGGTGAGGATCCGTGCCTGCACGGCCTCGTTCTCGAACTCGTCGGTGTTCTCGATGTCCATGTCGACCGCTTTGAGCGAGTAGGCGTCGATCACCTTCTGCAGGGCGCCCGCGAGCGCGCTCGCCGAGGAGCAGTTGGCGCCGAGCTTGCTGCCCTGCCAGCCGCCGAACGAGGGCACGATGTCACCGCCCGCCGAGCGGATCTGGTTGATGACGCTCTGGTCGACCCCGCCGGCCAGCGCCCGGTTGCCGTCCCACAGGGGGTTGCAGCCGCCGCCGTCCAGCACGAACGCCATGGTGAACCACTTGACGCCGGTCGCGTTCATCACCGTGGTCACGTTCGGCGGGTCTCCCCACCCTTCGAACAGGTAGGGCGCGGCCTGCTTGAACCCGGCGCCGCCGCCCCCGCCCGCGCTGGTGGTGACGGACACGGAGTTGGAGGCCGCGGAGGTGTTCCCGGCGGCGTCGCGCGCCTTCACGGTGAAGGTGTACGCCGTGCTCGCGGACAGCCCGCCGACCGTGGCGGCCGTGCCGGAGACGGTGAGCGCCTTCGAGGACCCTCTGTAGACGTCGTAGGACGTGACGCCGACGTCGTCGGTGGCGGCGTTCCAGGACAGCGACACGCTGGAGGACGTCTTGCCGGTCGAGGTGAGCCCGCCGGGCGCGGTCGGCGCCTGCGTGTCCGTGCCGCCCCCGCCGCCCGGCCCGTCGAGGCTGACGTCGTCGGCCTGGTAGGCGCCCTGGGCGTACCAGCCGTGGACGTAGATCGTGGCGCTGGTCTGCGAGGCCCCGGTGGTGAAGGACACCGACAGCCTGCTGTACGCCGAGGGCGACGACGTCCAGGTGGACGCGCCGCCGTCGACGCCGAGGTAGACGTAGGAGCCGCGCACCCAGCCGGTCAGCGCGTAGGCGGTGTTCGGCCGGACGGCGACGGTCTGGCTGCACTTGGCGTTGTCGCTCGAACTCACCGCCCCCGTGAGGGCCTTGGATCCGCTGTGAGTCGGGGACGAGACGACGGAGCCGAGGTTGCCCGTACAGGTCCAGGGCGCGAGGGCGCCCGACTCGAATCCGGGGTTGGCGAGGACGTTGGCCGCCTGGGCGGTGCCCGGCAGGGCCACGGCGCCGGCGAGGGCGAGCCCGGCGGTGCCGAGCAGGGCGAGGAAGCGACGCCAGGGGCGTTCGAGGAGTGTGCTGCGCACGCGATCTCCCTGAAGGAATGGGGGTGTTCGGGAGTGCAGGGGAGTGCAGGGGGTGCGCAACAAAGTTGGTATGGACCAATCCGCCTGTCAAGACAACAGGTAGGATTGGTCCATACCGGTGAGAGGAATATCCGTTTCGGGGGCTCTCAGAGCGGCAGTGCCTGCGCCGCCGGAGCCGGAGTCACCTCGACGGAGTCGGCCGGTGCGGGCACGGCCGGCAGCAGCGGCTCGGTGGGCGCCACCTCGTCCAGGCGCTGGTGCGGCAGCGTCACCGCGCGCAGCGGCCGGGGGCCCGACACCACCGTGTAGTCCTGTCCGAGGAACGGCGGCACGATCACGCCCGGGTCCTCGCCGAGCGCCAACTGCACAGCGGCCCAGGGGGCGTTGATCCCGCACTGGGACAGCTGGTGCAGTCCGCCGGCCGGGCGGGTGTTGACGTCCATCAGGACCGGCCGGTCGCCGAACATCCGGAACTGGACGTTGGACAGGTAGTGCAGCCCGAAGCCCTCGGCGACGAGCCGCGCCGGCTCCAGCCACTGCTCGTGCAGCGTGAAGCCCCGGCGGCGGCCGTTCTTCGTCCGGCCGACGGCCATCCGCAGGACGTTGTCCGGGCCGGTCAGGCAGTCCACGGACACCTCCGGCTGCTCCAGGCGCGGCATGACCAGCCAGTCGACCTGCTCCCCGTCCTGCTCCTCGGCCTGCCTCAGCACCTCGACCACCGCGTCGAGTTGGACGTACGGGCTCGGGAAGCCCGTGAGGTGCGACAGCGAGAAGGGCGCCCGGGTGATCATCCGGAAGCCGACGCCGCCCGCGCCGGACGCCGGCTTGAAGCACGGCTTGTGACCCGCGTCCTCCAACTCCTCGACGGCTGCGACGAGTTCGTCCGCCGACCGGATCCGGTACCACGGCGGCACGGGCACGCCGATCGCCTGCACGGCCTCGTACGCGATCACCTTGTCGTGGAAGACGGCGACCGCCTCCGGCGGCGGCGCCAGCAGCGCGGTGCCGACCGCCTCGAAGTCGGCGCGGTGCGCCACGATCGCCGACTGGTGCAGCCGGGGCACGAACACGTCGATGCCGCGGCGCCTGCACTGGGCCAGCGCGTACTCGACGTACGCGGCCGGGGAGAGGCCCTCCGGCTCCAGTTCGGCGGTGTCGGCCGCGGCCAGCACCGGGGAGTCGGCGTCACCGTGCGTGGCATGGATCTCGACGGCGCGGTCGCTGGGATTTCGTCGCAGCTGATCCGTGAAGAACACGTTCTCCGCGTACGTGCGGTTGAGCCAGACGCGTACGCGAGAGACCATGCGAGGCCGCCTTTCACGGTTCGCGGGCAGGGCGAAGCAGGCCCGGCCCGGGCAGGGGGAATGGTGGGTCACCAAACCGCCCTGCGGAAGGGACGTCCATGGCGGTGGTGTTGGGGCGATCATACGGCTTCCCGGGGGTGCCGCGTGCAACGCGGGTGTTACGGAATTGCCGATCTTGTTCACGTGCGGCGTCCGGTCCGGTAATGGGGTGCTCCGGCGCAGGTGGAGCCCGGTGCCGGACTCGCGGACGACGTGATCCGACCTTGTACAGGGGCCGCGAATGTGTTCTCTTGGGCACACTGGTGTGTGCATCCAAATACGGAGCGTGGGCTCCTGAGCGGGGGTGTGAAGTGACGTCGACGGCCGGTGCCGCCGGGCGACTCCTGGCCATCAGCGATCTGCACATCGGCTATGCGGAGAACCGGGCCCTCGTCGAGGCCATGGTCCCCGAGACGGACGAGGACTGGCTGCTCGTCGCCGGCGACGTCTCGGAGAGCACCGACGACATCCGCTGGGCGCTGAAGACGCTCGCGAGCCGCTTCCGCAAGGTCGTCTGGGCTCCCGGCAACCACGAGCTGTGGACGTTCCCCACGGACCCGGTCACCCTGCGCGGCGTCGCCCGCTACGAGCACCTGGTGGACCTCTGCCGCGACCTGGGAGTGACGAGCCCCGAGGACCCCTACCCGGTGTGGGAGGGGCCGGGCGGCCCGGTCGCCGTCGCGCCGCTGTTCCTGCTGTACGACTACTCGCTCCTGCCGGCCGGCTGCACGACCAAGGAGGAGGGGCTCGCCTACGCGGAGGGCACGGGCATCGTCTGCAACGACGAGTACCTGCTGCACCCCGATCCGTATCCGAGCCGCGAGGCCTGGTGCCGGGCCCGGGTCGCCGAGACCGGCCGGCGGCTCGCCGCGATCCCCGTGGACCTGCCGACGGTCCTCGTCAACCACTACCCGCTGCACCGTCACCCGATGGACGTGCTGTGGCACCCCGAGTTCGCCATGTGGTGCGGCACCGCCCTCACCGCGGACTGGCACCGGCGGTTCCGCGTCGAGGCCATGGTCTACGGCCATCTGCACATCCCGCGCACCACCCGGCAGGACGGCGTCCGCTTCGAGGAGGTGTCGGTCGGCTACCCCCGCGAATGGCGCAAGCGGCCGCAGTCGCCGGGCCGTCTGCGCCGCATTCTGCCCCGGGAGGCCGAAGCCTCGTGATCGATGAACTGTTGCCCGCCTCGGTGGTGGTGGTGGAGGCGTTCGGCGAGGAGGGCGTCCGCGAGTTCGGGAACACCGCGCTGTACCCCGAGGAGCAGGCGCTGCTGACGCGGGCGGTCGACAAGCGGCGCCGCGAGTTCACCGTCGTGCGCGGCTGCGCCCGGCGCGCCATGGAGAAACTGGGGGTGCCCGCGCAGCCGGTGCTGCGCGGCGAGCGCGGCGCGCCGTGCTGGCCGGACGGCGTCACGGGCAGCATGACGCACTGCGCGGACTACTCCGCCGCGGCCTTGGCGCGGGCCGCGGACCTGGCCTCGCTCGGCATCGACGCCGAACCCGACGGGCCGCTGCCCGAGGGAGTGCTGGGCGCGGTCGCCCTGCCCGAGGAGACGGCGCGGCTCGAACGGCTGGCCGCGGACCGCCCCGAGGTCAACTGGGACCGGATCCTGTTCAGCGCCAAGGAGTCCGTCTACAAGGCGTGGTTCCCCCTCACCGGCAAGTGGCTGGACTTCGACGAGGCCGACATCGACCTCGCGGCCGACACCCGCCACGCCGTCGTCGACGCCGGACCGGCCGCGGGAGCGCAGGGCGCCTTCCGGGCCCGGCTGCTGGTCCCGGGGCCGGTGGTCGGCGGGCGCCGGGTCGGGTACTTCGACGGCCGCTGGGCCGTACGGCAGGGGCTCGTGGCCACGGCGGTGACGGTGCCGCACGGCTGAGACGGCCGGCCGCCGCGGTCATCTGCCGGGGCACCAGCTGTGCAGCAACCGGAAGAACTCCTCCTCGTTGCCGGCGAGCCCCGCGTCGGCCAGCGCCTGCTCGGCCTCCGCCAGGACGGCGGGCGGCACCACCGGGGGCAGACGGTCGTGCGGCGGTCGCGCCGCGCCGAGGCGCTCCCCGCCGTCCTCGTCGCCGAAGGCGGCGCGCACGGTGTGCAGCAGCCGCAGGTAGGCCTGGACGGCGGTGCGTTCGCGGTCGGTCAGTACGGCAGTGGGCATCGGTCGGCTCTCCCCGTGTCGGCGTCGTCGGCTGCCACGCGCCCGCACGGCGCGTACGCCACCGTGCGGCGGCGCACCACCAGCTTGCCGCCCACCACTGACAATCCGGTGGTCCCGCACGTCGGTTCGCCCGCTCAGCGCAGCCGCCGCCCTCGCCGGCATCCGCCCGGGAAACGTCTTCTGAGCTGCGTCGAAGGCACGTGCGCGGGCTGCCGAAGGCCCGGATCGGGACGGGGTGCGACAAGGCCCGTCACCTTCTGAACGCGCCCGGCGCGCGCCCCCCGGCCGCGCCACCGCTCAGTTCTGCGGCCCCAGATACCCGAGCGAGGCCTCTATGCGGCCCGCCAGGTGGTCCCGCTGGCCGCGGCCCCTGGGTGACGAACCCGGCAGCCAGGTGCGGCACTTGCTGGCCAGCAGCAGGCCGAAGCTCTCGGCCTGCCGTTCGTCGGCCAGGTCGAAGCGGGTGCGCGCCGCCACGCTGCGGACCGTCGCCCGCAGGTCCGCCCCGTCGCTGAGTAAACGGGCCGCGACCGCGGCGCCCTCGACGTGCTGGCCGCAGTGCCCCGCCTGCATGTGCCACAGCTCGTGCCCGAGGATCACCAACTGGTGTTCGGGCGCGGTGCGTTCCTCGATGACGACGAGGTCCTGGTCGGCCATGTCGAGCCACAGCCCGCTGGCCGTGTCCGCGGGGAAGGGGGCCATCCGGAAGTGCACGGGGCGGCCGCGCCGTCTGCTCATCCCGTCGCACAGGGCGGCGTACAGGTCGGCCGGCGGGGCGGGGGCCGGGAGGGTCAGCTCCGAGACCAGTTCGCCGCTGAGCCGGCGCATTTCCTTCGCGATGCTCACGCTTCTCCCCCGGATCACGACTCGGGCCGCTTCACGCTCTCCAGGAGCATGTCCAGCCACTCGGCGACCTTGTCGCGGTGCTGGTCGGTGGGCAGTTGAGCGGCCCGCCACGCGATCCCGCGCACGCCGTGGTCCTGCAGCAGCCGCTCCAGCGGGTCCACGGCGGCGGCCGCCGCCTCCCGGGCGGCGAGCTTTTGCAGCAGTTCCTGCTCGGTGTGCTGCAGCGCCCCGGCGAGCGCCTCCGGGTCCTCCGCCGTGAGGAAGCCGGCGTGCACGCGGAAGAAGCGCTGCAGGGCGTCGCAGTGCTCCATCGTGGGACGCCGGTCGCCGTTGATGAGGGCGCCCGCCTGCTGGCGCGACATGCCGGCGCCGTCGGCGATCTCCTGTTGGGTGTACCTGCGGCCGTTCGGCTTGAGCCGCGTACGGCGCAGCAGGTCCAGGCGCTGCAGGAAACGTGCCTGCACATCGGGCTCGCCGGCGGGCCGGCCGCTCAGCAGGGCCCTGACCACGGGCTCGGGGACACCGGAGGCGACGGACAGCCGCCCGGTGCCGAAGACCTCCGTGTGCGGCACGCCGAGACGGTCGGCGAGCGCGGCGACACGGGCGACGACGGCCGACAGCAGCACCGTCGCCGTGGCGCCCGGAACCTCGAAGCCATCCTCCGCCACCGACAGGTCTCCTAGGTCTCTCACGTCCCCCTCGCCGGGACACGCCCGGCGGCACAGACGGTCGCCGTGAACTTGTGGAGAGTAGCGGGTGTTTCGAACTCACATCCAGGTCTCGCCACAACTGTGGCCAATTTCAGCCGTCAACGAGCACCGAATGCCACGATAGTTGACATGACTGCTCCTCGGCAGCAGGATCGGGGCGCCGCGTGAAGGCCGCAGAGGCAAGAGGGGTGACCTCCCGATGGCATATCAGGCAGGTGGGCAGCGGTCCGTACCGCGTCCCGTCCCCGAAGGACCCGAGGCCCAGGCGTATCTGCAGGACTGCGCCGTCTACCTGGAAGCCGTCCCCTTCCCGTCCGTCGTGGTGGACCACCGCTGGGACGTGGTGCAGTCCAACGCTGCTTTCGCGTCACTTTTCCGTGCGGTGGGCCCGCACCCGACGGCCCAGCCGGGCGACAACTTCCTGCGCTTCGTCCTCTTCCATCCCGACGCGCCCTCGGTGCTCGGCGACCACGAGGCCGGCTGGTGCCTGCCGATGCTCGCCGGCTTCGCGGCGGCCGTGGAGCGGCACGGACACGACCACGGGCTGCTGGCGATCCGCCGTGAGATCGCCCAGGACCCGATCATGGAGGCCGCCTACCGGTACGGCCTGCCGCACTGGATCCGCGCGGTCGGCGATCAGGCCGCGGAGCACGACGGGGCGGTCCGCGCGCTGGTGCATCCCGACCCGCGCTGGGGCGCCACGGACTGCCGCATCGTCGAGGACACCCCGGGGGCCCTGCGGGACATGGGGTACACGCGGCTGACGATGGTGCTGCGCGAGGTGCGCCCGGCCCCCGCCGCCCGCAGGGCGCGCGTCGGACGCGGCGCGAGCCACCTGAGCGTGGTGCCGCCGGCCGAGGCCTGAGGTCCCCCGGGGCCCGTCGGCGTCCCGCGGGTCACAGGTCGAGGACCAGTCTCCTCCCGCGGCACCGGGACACACAGATCATCATGGTCTCCCCGGCATCCCGCTCCTCGGCGGTGAGCACCGAGTCGCGGTGCTCCGGCACGCCCTCCAGCACATCGGTCTCACAGGTGCCGCAGGTGCCCTCGGTGCAGGAGAAGAGCACCTCGACTCCGGCCGCGCGCACGGTGTCCAGCACGGACACGCCCGGCGCGACCGTCACCGTACGGCCGCTCTGCGCGAGCTCGACCTCGAACTCCACGTCCGTGCCCGTGGGTTGCTCCCTGGCCTGGAACCGCTCGACGTGCAGCGCCCCGGCCGGGCAGCGCTCCTCCACCGCGTCCAGCAGCGGGCCGGGGCCGCAGCAGTAGACGAGGGCGTCCTCGGGCAGCTCGTCGAGCACCGCGGCGAGATCCAGCAGACCCGTCTCGTCCTGCGGCGCGACGGTGACCCGTTCCCCGTACCGCGCCAGCTCCCGGGTGAACGCCATGGAGTCGCGGGTGCGGCCCCCGTACAGCAGAGTCCACTCGGCGCCCGCCGCCTCGGCCGCCGCCAGCATCGGCAGCACCGGCGTGATCCCGATGCCGCCCGCGATGAACCGGTAGCGGGCCGCCGGGAGCAGGGCGAAGTGGTTGCGCGGACCGCGCACCCGGACCTTGTCGCCCTGTCTCACCTCGTCGTGCACATGGGCCGACCCGCCCCGTCCGGCCGGCTCGCGCAGCACCGCGATCCGCCACTCGCTCCGGTCGGCCGGGTCGCCGCAGAGCGAGTACTGCCGCTCCAGCCCCGGCCCGAGGACCACGTCGACGTGGGCGCCGGGCTCCCAGGTCGCCAGCGGTTCGCCCAGCGGGTGGCGCAGGGTCAGGGCGAGCACTCCGTCGGCCGCGAACTCACGCCGCTCGACGACGAGTTCGACTTCGTGGACGTCACTCATGAGGTGCTTCCCTCCGCGGCTCGTGTCCGTGCGGCTCATGTCCCTCGGGGTGGGCCAGCATCCACTCCCACATCTGCACCGGGTCCTGGGCGGCGTGCTCGGCCCCGCAGTGGCAGGTGCCGTGCAGGACGTCGGTTCCCGGGAGCCAGTCGATGCGGTAGACCTCGCCGGCGGGACCGCTCACAGGACCCGCTCCACCGGCTTGTCGCCCTCCTCCACCAGCCGGGCGAGGATGCGGCGGGCGGCGAGACCGCCGGTGTCGATGTTGATGCTCAGCTCCTGGTAGCCGGAGCGCTCCGAACCCAGCGTCCTCTGCAGCAGGTTGAGGGCGTCGACGTCCTGCATGACCACCGTGTGGTTGTTGCCGCGCAGGAACTCGGTGACCTCGTCGTCGTCCGTCGCCCAGTCCCGCGAGACCATCCAGAAGTCGTACACCCGGCCCTCGGCGGACGGGGTGATCGCGTACGTGATCTCGGTGTGGAACCCGTTCGGGTCGCTCCCGTCGGCCTCCGGCAGCACGCCCACCGGCGCGATGCGGCTGTGCAGCAGGTACAGGCACGGCGCGTGGTACTCGATGTCCTGCCACCGGGTGATCCGCCCCTCGATCCCGGTCGAACGGGCGTAGAAGGGCGGGCACGCGGCGTCGTCCATGTGCCGGCTCACCCGCACGATCCCGGCGCCCTCGTCGACCTCGGTGGTGATCGGCGTCTCGGCGACCTCGGGGGTGCCGATGTATCCGCCGTGCAGATACGTCTCGTGGGACAGGTCGAGGAGGTTGTCGACGAGCAGCCCGTAGTCCGCGTCGATCGGCTCCATGCCGCGCACGGTCGTCCAGCCGGGGGAGTCCAGATGCCGGGCGCGCGGCACGGCCACGGGGTCGGCGAGAGCCGGATCGCCGATCCACACCCACACCAGGGAGTCCTGCTCGACGACCGGGTAGGCGGTGACCCGGGCGGTGCGCGGGATGCGCTTCTGCCCCGGCACGTACACGCAGGCGCCGGTGGTGTCGTAGGTGAACCCGTGGTAGCCGCACACGATCCGGTCGCCGTCCAGCCGGCTCTCGGAGAGCGGGAAGCGACGGTGCACGCACCGGTCGTGCAGGGCGACGGGCGCGCCGTCCTCCTCGGTCCGGTAGAAGACCAGCGGCTCCCCGAGGACCGTCCGCCCGAGCAGCTCCTCGCGACCGACCTCGTGACTGTAGGCGGCGACGTACCACTGGTTCCTGGCGAAGGTCGTCATGTGCGGCATGGCTGCGGCTCCCGTCGTTGGGTGATGGCGACATAGTCCGGAAGGGCGTCACGGCGCCGCAATACCTCTTCCGCCTCACGGAAGCGCCCCCGGCCGCGGCCGACGGCCGGCGCTCTCCCGTCCTGTCGCGCGCCGCGCGTACCGCGGACCTTCACATCGGCGTCATCCGGCCCTTCCCTGACGTTCGACGCCCTTGCCACACTCCGTAGGCGCGCTTGTGCCACCACCGGCCGGCCCCTTCATCGCGTACGAGAGGTGCCTCTCCCATGTCCGAAGTCAACCGGCGCCGCTTCCTCCAACTCACGGGCGCCACCACGGCGTTCACCGCACTGTCCGGCAGCGTCGAGCGTGCCGCGGCACTGCCCGCGCACCACCGCACGGGGTCGATCGAGGACGTCGAGCACATCGTCGTCCTGATGCAGGAGAACCGCTCCTTCGACCACTACTTCGGCTCGCTCCGCGGCGTCCGCGGCTTCGGCGACCCGCGGCCGGTCACCCTCGCGAACGGCCGCTCGGTGTGGCACCAGGCGGACACCGCCGGCAAGGACGTGCTGCCCTTCCGCCCCGACGCCGACGACCTGGGCCTCGCCTTCGTCCAGGACCTCCCGCACGGCTGGAACGACGGTCACGCGGCCTTCGCCGACGGCCGGTACGACCGGTGGGTGCCCGCCAAGAGCGCGACGACGATGGCGTACCTGACGCGCAAGGACATCCCGTTCCACTACGCGCTCGCCGACGCCTTCACCGTCTGCGACGCCTACCACTGCTCGTTCATCGGCTCCACCGACCCCAACCGCTACTACCTGTGGACCGGGCACACGGGTAACGACGGCAGGGGCGGCGGCCCGGTCCTCGGCAACGACGAGGCGGGCTACAGCTGGACGACGTACCCCGAGCGCCTCGAGCGGGCGGGCGTCTCCTGGAAGATCTACCAGGACGTCGGCGACGGCCTGGACGCGAACGGCGGCTGGGGCTGGATCCAGGACGCCTACCGCGGCAACTACGGCGACAACTCGCTGCTGTACTTCACGCAGTACCAGAACGCGAAGCCCGGCGACCCGCTGTACGACAAGGCCCGCACCGGCACCGACGCGCGCGCGGGTCAGGGCTACTTCGACCTGCTGAAGGCTGACGTGCTGGGCGGGAAGCTGCCGCAGGTCTCCTGGATCGTCGCGCCGGAGGCCTTCACCGAACACCCCAACTGGCCTGCCAACTACGGGGCCTGGTACGTCTCGCAGGTGCTCGACGCGCTCACCGCCGATCCCGAGGTGTGGGCGAGGACGGCCCTGTTCGTCACCTACGACGAGAACGACGGGTTCTTCGACCACGTCGTCCCGCCCTTCCCGCCGGCCTCGGCGGACCGGGGCCGCTCGACGGCCGACGTCGGGCCCGACGTCTTCAAGGGCGACGCCGGCCATGTCGCCGGCCCCTACGGACTCGGCCAGCGCGTCCCGATGCTCGTCGTCTCCCCCTGGAGCAAAGGGGGGTACGTCTGCTCGGAGACGCTCGACCACACCTCGGTCATCCGGTTCGTCGAGCGCCGCTTCGGCGTCCACGAGCCGAACATCTCGCCCTGGCGGCGCACGGTCTGCGGCGACCTGACCGCCGCGTTCGACTTCTCCCGCAAGGACGCCCGGCGGGTCGTCCTGCCGGCGACCGGCGGCTACGCGCCCCCGGACCGCAACCGTCACCCCGACTACGTGCCGACCCCGCCGGCCCACCCCGTCCTGCCGAAGCAGGAGCGCGGCTCGCGGCCCACCCGGCCTCTCAAGTACGCGCCGCACGTGGACGGTTCGGCCGATCCGGCGGCCGGTACCCTCACTCTCGGCTTCGCCTCCGGGGCCGAGGCGGGCGCCGCGTTCCTCGTCACCTCCGGCAACCGGAGCGACGGGCCGTGGAGTTACACGACCGGGGCGGGCGCGACCGTCTCGGACACCTGGAACGCGGCGTACTCGGGCGGCTCGCACGATCTGACCGTGCACGGACCGAACGGCTTCCTGCGCGTCTTCAAGGGGCGGGCGAAGGCGGCCGGACCCGAGGTGAGCGCACGGCACGTCGGCGACGGCGTCGAGCTGACCTTCACCCACCGCGGCTCCGGCACGGTGGAGTTGAGGGTGTCCGACGGGTACGGACGCCCGGCGACGACCGTCCGGGTGCGGCCCGGCGCCGTCCTGCGGCGGGCCGTGGACCTGCGGGCGAGCCGGCGATGGTACGACCTGACCGTCACGTCCGCCGCCGATCCGGCGTTCCTCAGGCGGTTCGCCGGACACGTGGAGAACGGGCGGCCGGGCGTCAGCGACCCGGCCTTCCTCACGGACTGACCGGGGTCCGGGCGCCGTCCGCGGGCCGAGGCCCGGGACGAGGTGAGTACGGGCGATGGACACCGCATCGCGGCCGCTGGTCAGGTCCCGGTGGGCTCGGGATAGTGTGCCCCGGTGACCACGCATTCGAACACACCTGCAGGCTGGTATCCCGATCCGCACGGAGCGGCCCAGACCCTGCGCTACTGGGACGGCGCCCAGTGGACCGAGCAGACCCACGCCGAGGGCAAGGGTGTCGCTGCCCCGCACATACCGCAGCAGGCGGGGCCCGACGCCCGGGTCCAGCGTCAGGTGCAGCAGCAGGCCGGGGTCACGCCGAGCGGCCCCGGCGGCGGCACCCTGTTCAGCGAGCCGGTGCTGGTGGTGAACCAGAAGGCGAAGCTGATCGAGCTCACCAACGAGTACAAGGTGATGGACCAGCAGGGCAACCAGCTCGGCTCGGTGGTCCAGGTCGGCCAGAGCGTGCTGCGCAAGATCGTGCGCTTCTTCGGCAGCATCGACCAGTACCTGACGCACCGGCTGGAGATCCGCGACGCCCACGGCCGGCCGGTGCTGCTGCTGACCCGGCCGGCGAAGATCTTCAAGTCGCGCGTGCTCGTCGCCCGTCCCGACGGACAGCCGGTCGGCGAGATCGTCCAGCAGAACGTCTTCGGGAAGATCAACTTCGCGATCAACGCCGACGGCGGTCAGGTCGGCGCCATCAAGGCGGAGAACTGGCGGGCGTGGAACTTCGCGATCGTCGACCACGCCGGCAACGAGGTCGCCCGGATCACCAAGACCTGGGAAGGCCTCGCCAAGACGATGTTCACCACCGCGGACAACTACGTCCTGCAGATCCACTACCAGCTGCCCGAGCCGCTGCTGAGCCTCGTCGTGGCCACGGCCCTGACCGTGGACACCGCGCTGAAGCAGGACGCGCGCGGTTTCGGCTGACACCCGGCGCGACGGGTGGCGCTCCCCCGAAGGGGCGGACGCCACCCGTTCCCGCGCTACAGCGGGGTGAGGTGCTCCGGGCCGGTCGCCGGCCGGGGGAGCAGCGCCGGCTCGGCGGACGCCGTCTCCGGCCTCAGGGCCAGCACCGCCGCCACCGGGTGCTCCTCGTCCGCGTCGGCCGCCGGCTGCGGCGCGGTCCGGGACAGCAGCACCACGCCCCGCCCCGCGAGTCCGGCTCCCGCAAGGGCGAGAACCACCCCCGCGAGCCCGCCCTGGAGCCGTTCGCCGAGGAGCGCGAGGCCGATCGCCGCGGCGGCCACCGGGTTGGCCAGCGTCACCATCGCGAGCGGAGCGCCGAGACCGTCGCGGTAGGCCGTCTGCGACAGCAGCAGTCCGCCCGCCGCGAAGGCCGCGACCAGCAGTGCCACCCCGATCACCTGCATGCTCAGCAGTGAGCCCGACCGGTCCGTCGCGGCCACCGTCACCGTCTGGGTGAGCGCCGAGGCGACGCCCGAGGCGAAGCCGGACGCGGACGCGTGCCGCAACCCGGGACGGGCGCCGCGCCGGGTCAGCAGCCCGATCAGCGCGGCCGTCGCCCCCGCCACGGCCACCGCCTCCGGACCGCTGAGGACGGCCTCGGGGGCCGACCCCGAGGCCGTGACCAGGATCGCGGCCAGGCCGGCCAGGGTGAGGGCGGTGCCCCGCCACTCGGCGGCGTCGACCCGGCGTCCCGCGACCCGCGCGCCCATCGGCACCGCCGCCACCAGAGTGAGCGCGCCGAGCGGCTGCACCACGGTGAGCGGCCCGTACTTCAGGGCCACGACGTGCAGCAGCGCGGCGGCGGCGTTGAGCCCCACCGAGCACCACCAAGCCCCGTTGCCGAGCAGGCGGACCAGGCCCGAGCCGGGGTGCCGGGAGGCGAGCCGCTCCTGGGCGACCGCGGCGGCCGCGTACGCGACGGCCGAGAACAGGGAGAGGACGACGGCGGCCAGGGTGGCGTTCATCGGCCCGCTCCGGCCAGGACCGGCTGCTCGGCCGGGACGAGGGCGTGCGCGTCGCGTCCGCTCGCGGCGGCCGTGCCGGCCGTGCGCCGTGGCGCGGGGATCAGTGCCAGCGCCGCACCGAGCAGGGCGGCCGCGGCGATCGCGTCGAGCCAGTAGTGGTTCGCGGTGCCCACGATCACCAGCAGGGTGAGCAGCGGGTGCAGCAGCCACAGCCACCGCCATCGCGACCGGGTGGCGACGATCAGGCCGATCGCCACCATCAGCGCCCAGCCGAAGTGCAGCGAGGGCATCGCCGCGAACTGGTTCGACAGGTGGTCGGTCTGCGGGGGACCGTAGACGGACGGTCCGTACACGCGCGCGGTGTCCACCAGGCCTGTCGCCGCCAGCATCCGCGGCGGGGCGAGCGGGAACGCCAGGTGCAGCACCAGGGCGGCGGCGGTGACCGCGGCCAGCGTCCGCCGCGCCCACGTGTAGTGGGCCGGGCTCCGCAGGTACAGCCAGACCAGGAAGGCCAGGGTGGCCGGGAAGTGGACGGTCGCGTAGTAGGTGTTCGCGGCTTCGGCCAGGCCCTCGCCGTGCAGCAGGAGCGACTGCACCGTGCCCTCGCCGGGCAGATGCAGCCACCGCTCGACGTGCCACACGTCCCGGGCGTTGCGGAAGGCCTCGCCGGTGTGGCCCGCGGCCAGTTGCCGGCCGAGTTTGTACACGGCGAAGAGACCTGCGACGAGCAGGAGTTCTCGGACTACGGGCGGCCTCGCCGGTGTGACCGGCTCCGCTTCTGCAGGCTCCGTGCGGGCATTCATCCCCCGGCCCCTTCGCTTGACGGTGGTACGTGTGAGGCGGTGCTGCCGGGCGGAGGCTCGCGCATGCACCATCGATACGATGACGTACCGATACGCCAGTGTACCGATACGTCCGCGTACCGGTACACTGGCGTATCGATTGATGTGCGCCACACTGGAGAGCGGGCCCCGTCCGGGCCCCGCACACCGTCGGACGGGCGCGCCGAGCGGAAGAGAAGCGAGGGGGAGAAAAGATGACGTCGCAGGCCGCGGACGGGCCGGAGTCGGCCGCCGCCACGCGCCGCTCGAAGATCACGCCGGAGCGCGAGCAGGAGTTCTTCGACGCCGTCCTCGACCAGGTCCGCGAATGCGGCTACGAAGCCGTCACCATGGAGGGCGTCGCGGCGAGCACCCGCTGCAGCAAGTCCACTCTCTACCGGCAGTGGAGGACCAAGCCGCAGTTCGTCGTCGCCGCCCTGCGCTCCCGCCGTCAGGCCCGGCTGACCGGCATCGACACCGGCTCGCTCGCCGGCGACCTGCGCGAGGCCGCGCGGGCCGCGGGCCGCTGGTCCACCCATGACACCGAGCTGATGCAGGCCCTCGGCCACGCCGTCACCGGCGACCAGGAGCTCGCCCGCGCGCTGCGGGAGGCGATCGTCGCCCCGGAGATCGACGCGCTCCGGGAGATCCTGCGCCGGGGGGTGGAACGCGGCGAGATCGCGGGTGACCACCCGGCGCTGGAGTACGTCCCCGCGCAGATGTTCGGGGTGATCCGCGCCCGTCCGGTCGTCGACGGGGAGTACGCGGACCAGGAGTACCTGCTGCGGTTCGTGGAGGCCGCCGTGCTGCCGGCCCTCGGTCTCGTCGCAGGCCCGGGCGGCGACCCTTCGCGGAGGCCCTCCGGGTCCGGCCCGGGGCCCGACTGACCCGGGTCGCCGTCCACGGGATGACCGGACGGCGGCCCGTGGCGCACCGCACCGTGGGGACGGGGGCGGTGCGCACCCCCCGGCCGGGTGGGCCACCCCTGCGGGCGCAGGGGCGTCCCACCCGGCCGACCGTGTCCCGGGGGCCGCATCCGGCGGTCAGACGTCCTGTCCGCTGCCCCCGCCGGTGTACGCCTTGACGCTCTTGGTGATCGTGTCGATGACGGACACGTCCTGATCGGTGTCGAGACCGAAACGGAGCACCACGATGCGCTTGGCGTCGGCGGGCGCCGGGAACGCCAGCGACTCGACGAAGCCGTCCGCGCCCTTGCTCGTCACCGCCTTCCAGCGCACCAGATAGCCCTTCTGCCCGGCCACCGTCACCGCCTTCGAGGCGAGCACCTGGTGCGAGGTGATCGAGCCGTAGGTCGTCCCGCCGTACGACTGCTCGGCGTTGGCGGCGATGTCCGCCTTGGCGACCTCCTCGGCCGTGCCGCCCTTGGCCCCCAGCGCCTCGGCGGGCGACGAGTACACGCCCCCCTTGGTGCAGGTCTTGGTCGTGTCGCCCGGGCACTTGTAGGAGGCGTCGGAGACGACCTGGACGCCCGCGGAGATCTCCTGACCGGCCCAGCCCTTCGGGATCGGGATGCTGATCCCGTTGACGGCGTCGGTCATCGAACCGCTCTTGACCGTCGGCGGCGCGGAGCCCCGGGGCGAGGGCGACCCCCCTCCGGAGCCGCCCGACCCGCCGTCGTCCTGGCCGCCCGGGCCGCCGGGACCGCCCCGGCCGCCCGGACCCTGGGCCGTGCCACCGCCGCCGCCCGAGCCGTCGTCCTTGGCGAGCGCGTACACGCCGATCCCGATGCTGGCGAGGACGGCGACGGCGGCCGCCACGGCTATGCCCGTGCGCAGTCCGCGCCGTCGGCCGGCCGCGGGCGCCGCCGGATACCCCGGGTAGCCGGCATGCCCGGCGCCTACCGGATACGTGGCGTCGCCCGGGTACGCGGGGCCGCCGGGATACGCCGGGCCGCCCGGATAGGCGGAGCCGCCCGGATACGCCGGGCCCCCGGGGTATGCCGGCCCTCCGGGGTACGCCGGGCCGGGGTGCCCCGGCTGTCCCGCGCCGCCGGGGTGGGCCGCGGGCGCGCCGTCGACCGCGGTCTGCGCCGGCGGACCCCAAGCGGCGGCCGAGCCCGCGGCGCGGGTCTGGTCCGTCCATGCCTTGCCGTCCCACCAGCGTTCGGTGGCGGGACCGTCATTCGTCTGCCCCGGATCGGGATACCACCCGGGAGGAGTCACCTGCGTCATACCCCCACCGTATGAGGCGTCGGTGAGATCCGGATGAGAGGGAGCGCACTCCGTCGGGACCGGCCGCGGCGCCCGGACCGCCCGGGTGGCGTGAATACGACGTCAATTCGCTGCGCGTCACTCGCCGTTGACGTCATGGGGGTGCTTGCGCAGGCCCGCCCGGGCCCGCGGCGCCGCGAGCCGTCACCCGTCGAGCGGGACCTGCGCGGACAGCCCTCCGCGCGAGCCCTCGGAGAGCTACGCTCGACGTCGGTACGTCGTTCGGGCGACTTGGGGAGGTAGCGGGATGACGGAGGTCAGGCCGGCGGCGGCCGCCTCGGCTTCCCTGTGGGAGCGCGACGCGGAGGTCGCCGCCATCGCGCAGGCGGTGGAGACGCTCTGCGCCGACCGGTCCTCCACGGGTCACCTGCTGGTGCTCCGCGGCGAGGCCGGATTCGGCAAGACCGCCCTGCTGGCCGAGACGCGTCGCATCGCCGAGGCCCGCGGCTGCGCGGTCTGGTCGGCCCGCGGCGGCGAGACGCTGAGGTCCGTCCCCTTCAACGTGGTGCGGCAGCTGCTGCAGCCCACCCTGATGTCCCTGCACCCGGAGGAGGCCCGCGAATACCTCGGAGACTGGTTCGGCATCGCCGGTCCCGCCCTCGGCATCGTGGAACCCGGCGAGGGCCACGCCGACCCGCAGGGCGTGTGCGACGGCCTCGTGGCCGCGGTCACCCGGCTGGCCAGGCGGGACTACCCGCTCGTGCTGCTCGTCGACGACGCGCACTGGGCCGACCAGGAATCCCTGCGCTGGCTGGCCGCCTTCGTGGAACGCCTCGACGAACTCCCGGTCCTGATCGTCGTGGCCCGCAGGCCCGGCGACGTGAGCGGCGACGCCGCCCGGCACCTCGACGCCGTCGGCGAGGCCGCGGGCCGCGCCGTCACCAGCCTCAGCGCCCTGACCCCGGCCGCCGTCGCCGGCCTCACGCGGGCCACCCTCGGCGAGCACGCGGAGGCGTCCTTCTGCCGTGAGGTGTGGGCCGTCACCGACGGCAACCCGTACGAGACCGTCGAACTCCTCGCCAAGGTCCGCGACCGCGAGCTGACGCCGAGCGAGTCCTCGGCCGCCGAACTGCGCGCCCTGAACCGGGCTGCCCGCGGCGGAGGACTCGTCGACCGCCTGGAGAAACTCGGCGTCGACGCCACCAAGTTCGCGATGGCGGCCGCGATCCTAGGCGCCGACATCTCCGTCGCCCAGGCCGCCCGGCTCGCCGGACTCGGCCGTGACGACGCGGTGCGCTGCGCCGAGCTGCTGCGCAGCGCCCGCATCCTCACCGAGCCCGACCCCGCCGCCGCCCCGGCCGAGGACGGCGACCTGGAGTTCGTCCACCCGCTGATCGCCTCCGCCGTCTACGACTCCATCCCCGGCGGCCTGCGCACCGCGATGCACGGCATCGCCGCCCAGGTGGTCGCCGACGCCGGGAAGGGTCTCGCGGCCGCCTCCCGGCATCTGCTCCAGGTGCACGAGGAGGGCGACGAGGAGCTCGTCGAGCAGCTGCGCGAGGCCGCCCGGGAACACCTCGCCGTCGGCGCCCCCGACGCGGCCCGCCGCTGTCTGGAGCGGGCGCTGCGCGAACCGCCCGCGCCCGACGTCCACGCGCGCGTGCTGTACGAACTGGGCTGCGCCACCCTGCTCACCGCACCGGCCAGGACGATCGACCACCTCCGCAAGGCGCTGGCCCTGCAGGGGCTCGACGGCGACGAGCGGGTCGACGCGGTCTTCCGCCTCTCCCAGGCGCTGCTGCACAACGACCAGCTGGAGGAGGCCGTCCGCACGGTCGAGGCGGAGGCCGCCCGGCACGCGCCCGGGCCGGCGCGCATGCGGCTGCAGGCCGTCCAGTTCATGTGGGAGGGCGTCCACGCGGGCGACCCGGCTTCCGCCCGCCGCTCCGAGAGGCTCGCCTCCCTCGCGTCCTCCTGCACCGGCCGGGACGACTCCGAGCGCGCCCTGCTCATCCTGCGCGGGTTCGACCTGATGACCCACGGCGAGAACGCCGAGGAGGTCGTCGAGTTCTGCGACCGCGCCCTCGTCAACGGCCGCCTCGCCCCCGGGCTCGGCTGGACCGACCAGGAGTGGGGCATCGAGCTGCTGATGATGCTGGCCAGCTCCTACGCCTACACCGACCGGCTCGACCGCGCGGACGCCCTGTTCAACGAGGCCCTGCGCGCCTATGTGTCGGCCGGCTGGAGCGGCGGTCACCTCGCCCTGGCCCACGCCTACCTCGGCCTCGGGCTGCGCCGCAGGGGGCGTCTGAAGGAGGCGGAGGAGTCGCTTCGGGAGTCCCTGCGCCTCGCGGAACGCGTCGGCCGCGGACTGCCGTTGTACTGGTCGGCGACCTGCAACCTGGTCGACACGCTCCTGGTGCGCGGCCATGTCGACCGGGCCTGGGAGGTGGCCGAGCAGTACGGCTTCGCCCCGCCCTACCCGTCGACGATCGTGCTGCCCGACCCCCGGTCGGTGCGGGGCCGGCTGCTGCTGGCCGTCGGCCGGGTCTAGGAGGGCGTCAACGAGCTGGAGGAGGCCGAGAAGGCGGCTGCGGCCCGCGGTCACCTCAATCCGGTGATGGCGCCCTGGGCCGTCGAGCTGGCCCGGGCTCTCGCCGTGGAGGACCCGGCACGGGCGAGCCGGCTCGCCGCCGAGGCCCGCCGTCAGGCCGAGCGCTTCGGCACCGACACCGCGATCGGCGAGGCCCTGCGCTGCGCCGCCGCCCTGGAGACCGGGCAGCGTGCCGTACGGCTGGCCCAGCAGGCGGTCACCTACCTGGAACTGTCGCCCTGCCAGTACGAACACGCGGCCGCGCGGGTCGAGTACGGCATCCTCTCCCGCTCGGTCGCCGAGATCGGCCGGGGCCTGACGCTGGCCCGCTCCTGCGGCGCGGACGGCCTGGTGGAGAAGGCGCAGCAGGCCCTGCAGAAGCTCGGCGCACCCCAGGTCGGCCTGGTCCCGGGCCAGACCAGGAGGTAGGAGCGCCGCCGACGACGCCGTGCGCCTGCCTCCGGACGTGCGGCGGCTGCCGGGTGCGTCCGGTGAGCGGGGGCGGGGACTTGTCCGTCGGGTCCTGCGCGGCGGGGACACGTCCTGCGGGTCCCGTGCGTGTGGGGGGATGCCGACCCGTGCGCGTGGTGCGGGCTCCGACGGGCCCTGGCGCGGCGGTACTTCGCGCCGCGCGACGGGGGTGACGGCCGGTCATGACGCCCCGTCGGCATCGACGCAGGGGACGCCTGTCCGGGTCGGGGCTTTCAGGTCGGGGCTCCGGCGCGTCGGGCGTGGGACGCGCGAGGCGACCGGCGTCTGGACGGGGGAGCCCTCCTGCCGTCCGTCAGTCCGGGGCCGGACGGCCGAGCGCGCCGGCGACGACCGCTTCGAGTCGACGCGCCACTCGGTCCAGCGGGGCCGTGCTGCGCTTGGCGCGGCACATGGCGATGGCGCCCTCGACGGACGCCACGATCAGGGCCGCCAGCTCCGGCGCGCCGTCGGGGTCGGCCCCGTGTGCCCGCAGCGCCTGCGTGAGCAGCCGCTCCCACTCCTCGAACGCCTCGGCGGCCGCCGTCACGGCCGGCGGGATCTCGTCGGCCGGCGGCTCCTCGACGGAGACGGCCAGCACGGGACACCCGGCCCGGAAGTCGCTCGCGACGACGATGTCCCGCCACAGGGCCAGGAAGGCCCGCAGACCGGCGGCCGGGCCCGCCTCGAGTTCCTTGCGCAGGACGCGGGCGACCGCCCCTCCCGCGTACCGCACCGCCTCCGTGGCCAGCTGCTGCTTGCCCTCGGGGAAGTAGTGGTAGGTCGAGCCGAGGGGCGCCTCGGCGTGCTTGGCCACCTCGCGGATGCTCGCCGCGTTCAGACCGCGCCTGCTGATCAGGTCGGCGGCGCCGGCCACGATGCGATCGCGTGACGGCGCACTGGATCGAGCCAAGGCCGTGCTCCCTTCCGACTCCACTTGCTATGACGATCGTCATAGTCTAGCGCGGCCGTCCGTCCCGCCGGGCGTCACGGCGCGGGTACGCGTCCGGGCACACGGCCGGACGGCGCCTGCCCGCCCCTGACCGTCTCACCCCGTCACCCCCTCACCACCTGCCTCGTCCTCCTCGGCCAGTACCCGCTGGGCCGTGGCGAAGGCCGAGTTCGCGGCCGGGACCCCGCAGTAGACGGCCGTCTGGAGCAGCACGGCGCCGATCTCCTCGGGGGTGAGGCCGTTGCGGCGGGCCGCCCGGACGTGCATGGCCAGCTCGTCGTAGTGGCCGTGCGCCACCAGCGCGGTCAGGGTGATCATGCTGCGCTCGCGGCGGTCGAGCGTCGGGTCGGTCCAGATCTCCCCCCATGCGTAGCGGGAGATGAAGTCCTGGTAGCGGGCGGTGAACGCGTTCTGCCGGGACTGGGCCCGGTCCACGTGGGCGTCGCCCAGCACCTCGCGCCGAACCTCCATGCCCCGCTTCGCCGGGCCGTTCAGATGTGCCCGCAGCGCGGTCAGCACGGCCTCGGGGCACTGTGCGGGGGCGAGGTGCGAAGCCCCCGGGAGTTCGACCAGCGTGGCGTCCGGCACCGCGTCCGCGATCTCCCGCAGATGCGCCGGAGGCGTCGCCGGGTCCTGGCGGCCGGCGATCAGCAGGGTCCGTACGGCGATCTCCGGCAGCCGCTCGCGCAGATCGAACGCGGCCAGCGCGTCACAGCACGCGGCGTATGCCTGCGGGTCCGCCGCGCGGTGGTCCGCGATCAGCTCCGGCACGGTGAACCCCGGCGTGAACCACCGGGCGTCCGCGGTCCGGGCGAGCTCCGCCAGCCCTTCCCGGCGCACCAGCGCGGCCCGCTCCTCCCACGGCCGCGCCCCGTTGAAGTGCGCGGACGAGCAGATCACCGCCAGCGACGACACCCGGCGCGGGTGGTGCAGCGCCAGATGCATGCCCACCGCCCCGCCCAGGGAGACGCCCGCGTACGCGAACCGCTCCAGACCGAGGGAGTCGGCGAGCGCCAGCACCAGGTCGGCGAGGTCGCCCACGGTGGCTCCGGGGCCGATCAGACCGGCGGCCGAGCCTCCGTGCCCGGGCAGGTCCCAGCGGACCACCCGGTGGGTGGCGGACAGTTCGGGCGCGACCCTGCCCCACACGGCGTACGAGGCGCCGAGGGAGGGGCCGAGCAGCAGCGGGGGGCCGGAAGCCGGGCCCTCGGCGTGGTGGTGGAGAAGGCTCTCGGTCAACGTCGCTCCAGCGCACGGTCGGTGAGGGCTCCGGCGGAGCCGGTGTAGCGGGCGGGGTCGGTGAGGTCGCCGAGGTCGGTCCCGGCCAGCTCCGGTTCTTCGGCGAGGAGCCGGCCCAGCGGCACGTCTTCGGCGTAGGCGCGCCGGGCGAGTTCCGTCAGCAGCTCCTTCGCGCGGGGGCGGCCGAGCAGCGCCGACAGCTCGGCGGACAGCCGCTCGGAGACGATCAGCCCGTGCGTGAGACCGAGGTTCGAGCGCATCGCGTCCGCGTCCACCCGCAGCTCCTCGGTGAGTTCGGCCGCGTCCCGGGCGGCTCCGCCGGTCAGTCGCAGCAGGTCCCGCAGCGGCTCCCACTCGGCGTGCCAGGCGCCGGCGGGGCGCTCGTCCTCGCCGGCCAGCGAGCCGTAGAGCACGGCCGCGAGCTGCGGGGCGCGCCGGGCGGCCGCCGCGATCAGCGTCGAGCGCACCGGGTTCGCCTTGTGCGGCATGGCCGAGGATCCGCCGCCGCTGCCCTCGGCCACCTCGCCGATCTCGGTGCGGGCGAGCGTGAGGACGTCCGCCGCGATCTTACCGAGCGCGCCCGCGGTGAACGCCAGGCAGCCGGCGAGGTCGCCGACCGGTGTGCGCAGGGTGTGCCACGGCAACAGGGTTGCGCTGAGGCCGAGTTCGCGGGCGAAGGCGGCGGGCAGCGCGGTTGCGTCCTCGGCGCCGTACGCCGTGAAGGCGGCCAGGGTCCCGGCGGCGCCGCCGAGTTGGGCGGGCAGCGAGTGCCGTACGGCCGTCACCCGGTCCCGGGCGTCCAGCACCAGGGAACGCCATCCGGCCGCCTTCAGCCCGAACGTGGTCGGCACCGCGTGCTGGGTCAGGGTCCGCCCCGGCATCGCCGTGTCCCGGTGCGTCGAGGCGAGGCGGGCCAGTGCGCTCTGGGTGCGGTCGAGGTCGCCCAGGACGAGGTCGAGCGTGCGCACGGCGACCAGCATCGCCGCCGTGTCCATGATGTCCTGGCTGGTCGCGCCCCGGTGGACGTACGGGCCGTACCGGTCGCCGGCCGCTGCCGTCAGGTCGGCGACCAGGGGGATCACCGGGTTTCCGCCGCCGCGGGCGCGCTCGGCGAGCGAGTGCACGTCGAAGCCGTCGCCCTGCGCGGCCGAGGTGACCGCCGCCCCGGACCCCTCCGGGGCCAGCCCCAGCGCCTCCTGGGCGCGGGTGAGTGCGGCCTCCGCGTCGAGCAGCGCCCGCAGCCAGGCCCGGTCGTCGGTGGCACGGGCGGCGGGGGAGCCGGTCCACCCGGGGGAGAGCAGGCCGGTCCCGTACGGGACGTCGGATGGCGCAGATGTCACTGGAACTCCAGGAAGACCGTCTCGCCCTCGCCCTGAAGGCGGATGTCGAAACGGTAGGCGCCGAGCGGGCCGTCCGTGGCGATCAGGGTGTCGCGCCGCGCCGGGTCCACCCGTCGCAGCAGCGGGTCGGCGGCCAGCGCGGCCTCGTCGCCGGGGAGGTAGATCCGGGTGTAGAGGTGCACGAGCAGGCCGCGCGCGAACACGCAGACGCTCAGGTACGGGGCGCTGAGCCCGCGCGCGCCGGGCCGCAGCGTGCGCGCCGACCAGTGGCCGTTCGCGTCCGTCTGGATCCGTCCCCAGCCGGTGAACTCCACGCCGTTGCGGCCGAGGAATCCGCCGCTCGACGGGTCGCGCCGCATCGAGCCGTCGACCTGCGGGACGTTGCCCTCGGGGTCCGCGCCCCACAGCTCGAGGAACGCGTCCGGCAACGGGTTGCCCTCACCGTCGTACACATACCCCTGGAGCGTGATGGTGTCCGGGTGGCCGGCCGGGGCGATGTCGCCGCCGCCGGGGAACGGCAGCGCGTGGCCGTAGAAGGGGCCGACCGTGTGCGACGGCGTGGGCAGCACGTTCTCCGGACGGCTCGTGTCGATCTTCGTCATGGCAGTTCAGCGTCCTTCTTCGATCCAGGTGGCGTGCGGCCCGTCGAGCACGATGTCCCAGTGGTAGCCCATGGAGAACTCGGGCACCGAGAGGCTGTGGTCGTAGGTGGCGACCAGTCGCTGCCGCGCCGCGTCGTCCGTGACCGACTGGATGATCGGGTCGTACGGGAACAGCGGGTCGCTCGGGAAGTACATCTGCGTCACGAGCCGCTGGGTGAACGCCGTGCCGAACAACGAGAAGTGGATGTGGGCCGGCCGCCACGCGTTGAGGTGCTGGCGCCACGGGTAGGGCCCGGGCTGGATCGTGGTGAAGCGGTAGAAACCGGTGTCGTCCGTCAGGGTGCGGCCGACGCCCGTGAAGTTCGGGTCCAGCGGCGCGTCGTGCTGCTCGCGCTGATGGGCGTACCGCCCCGCCGAGTTGGCCTGCCAGATCTCGACCAGCTGACCGCGGACCGGATGCCCGTCGCGGTCCAGCAACCGCCCGGAGACCGTGATCCGTTCGCCGACCGGTTCGCCGGTGTGCTGCCGGGTGAGGTCGTTGTCGATCTCCGTGATGTCCCGCTCGCCGAAGGCGGGGGAGGACAGCTCCACCAGCTCCGGGTCCTGCGTCACGTCGATGGTGACCGGCGGCTGCTGCGGGTGGCGCAGGACGGACGAGCGGTACGGCGCGTAGTCGCGCCGCGGCTGGTGCTCCACGGGCGCACCGTCGGCGAGCCGCTTCGCGTAGGCGGCATGCTCGGCCGCGATCTCCAGGTCGATGTCGGCTTGCGTGAGGGTCATGGCGTTCTTCCCGTGTTTCCTAGGGTGCGAGGACGACGACGAGGGCGGGGCCCCGGACCGCGCCGTTGCGCAGGAGGGCGACCACCTGGTCCATCCGGGAAGCCTCTCTCCGTGCGTCCGGGCCCTCAATTAATCAGGGTACTGATGATTATTTCGAGGATTCCCCTACGCTGCCATCGGGTGGTCACCTCGTCAAGAGGCCAGACGGGAGCGTTGAGTGGGAGCCGGCGGGATAGGAGATCCGGTCGACGAGGGCGGGTATTGTTCAGTGCACCGATGAATTCCCGGGACCGGGATGGACGTCGAACCCACGCAGAGGAGCGCACATGGCCGCGGTGGACCTCACCAGCCACCCCGGGCACCTGGCCCGGCGGCTGCAACAGGCGCACTACCTGTTGTGGAACACGATGGTCTCCGAGGAGATCACCTCCCCGCAGTTCGCGGTGCTCAACGCGCTCGTCGCCGAGCCCGGCCTCGACCAGCGCACGGTGGGGGAGCGGGTGGGGCTCGACCGCTCCACCGTCGCCGAGGTGATCAGCCGGCTCATCCGCCGGGGACTCCTCGACAAGGTCCGCGACCCGCAGGACGGCCGCCGCTACCTGCTGGGACTCACCGAGGAAGGGCTGCGCACCCACCGGAGACTCACCGTGCGCACGGCCCGGATGAACCAGGTCTTCCTCTCGCCCCTCTCGGCCGAGGAGCAGACGGTGTTCCTGGAACTCATCCAGCGGGTGTCGGACGCGGCCGAGGGGCTGCGCAACCCGGGGGAGCAGCAGACCGCCCCGTCCTGATCGGCCGGCACGTCCGTCCACGGCGGCACGTCCGTCCACGGCGGCACGTCCGTCCACGGCGGCACGTCCGTCCATGGCGATACATCCGTCCCCTGTGGGCTGCTCCGGGCTCCGCGCCCGCGCGCGCCGCCGCTCCGGGCGCGCCGCCGCGTCCCGGTCCGGCCGGGCGGTCACGGCGCGTGCGCGGCGTGCGGGTCGTCCGGTGACGCGTGCGCGGCCGGTGACGCGTGCGGCGCCGAGGCCGCGGAGGCCGGGGAGGAGGACGAGGCCGCGGACGAGGCCGTGGAGGCGTTCGCGAAGACCACCCACACCTGACCCCGGGCGAAGGCGACCGGTGCGCCGTCCGCCGTGGTGAAGTCGGTGCCCGCCGTCGCCTTGGCGCGCTTCCAGTTCACGTCGTAGGCACGCCCGCCCCGCAGCACCTGCGCCTTTCCCGAACCCACCGTCTCGGTGTACGGCGTGTTGTTGCCCAGGAAGTCGTGGAAGCGCGACGCGCGCACCTTGACGTACTGCACGACCACCGTGGCCGGCGCCAGGGGATGTCCGTCGCTCGTGCGGGTCGCCGCGCCGTCCGTCGAGACCAGCCAGCCCGCCCTGCTCGCGGACCAGGTGAAGGTGAAGCGGGCGGCCGGGAAGCGCACGGTGCGCGAGGCCGCCGCCGTGCCGCCCGAGGGCGGTGATCCGTACCGGAACCCCGTGGTCAGCGCGGCGGCGCCGGGAGCGGAGTGCAGCAGACCCCCCGGGCGCAGAAACAGGTTGTGCGGCGCCGCGCGGTCCGCCCCGCGGACGTACGCGCCGGACGCGTCGGAGGGCGTGACGGCGTCCAGTGGCGCCCTGTCGATCAGCGGCAGCAGCCTGCCCTGCGCCCCGGAGAACGCCAGCACCGGCTGGTGGAACTGGCGCAGCAGCTCCAGATCGGACTCGCGGGCGCTGCGCACCGGACCGACCGCCTTCGGCAGTCGCGTGGCGTACACCGCCATCAGCCGGCTCAGTCCGCCCTCGACCTGTTCCACGTACACGACGTCGGCCGCGTCGAGACCGGTCTGCGGGCGGGCTGCCGGCGCGTTGTCGATCTTCACGGCGAGCACGGGGGCGATGACGGCGCTCGGGCGGTCCCCGCCGGGGCTCGGACGGTGCGACGCGCTGCGCCCGTCGTCCCCCGAGGGCTCCCGGGACGTCGTGCAGCCCGCCGTGAGCGAGACCGCCAGAGCGGCGGCCAGCGCCGAGGCCAGCAGCGCCGCCGCGGCCGGGGGGCGTCCCGCGCGCACCGCGCGCGCGGGACGTCCGGAGCGTTTCGGACGACTCGGATCTCTCGCGCTCATCGTGTCCACCCCGTTCGGTGTCTCGATTGTGCGCTCGTCCGGCGACGGCGGCCATCCGTGACCGTGGGCGGCCGTCGCCGCGGTTCGGGGACGGCGGCTCGGGTACCCGGGCGGCAGCCAGGACCCGGAGCCCCCGGACCCGCCGGGACGGACCGGCCGGCGGAGGGAGTGCGGCACGATGAAGGCTGTGACCTGGCAGGGCAAGCGGGACGTGCGGGTGGACACCGTGCCCGACCCGACCATTCAGGAACCGACGGACGCCGTCATCCGCATCACGTCCACCGGACTGTGCGGCTCCGACCTGCACCTGTACGAGGTGCTCACCCCGTTCATGACCCCGGGCGACATCCTGGGTCACGAGCCCATGGGAATCGTCGAGGAGGTCGGCGCGGCCGTGCCCGACCTGAAGGCCGGCGACCGGGTCGTGGTGCCGTTCCAGATCGCCTGCGGCGACTGCTGGATGTGCCTGAACTCCCTGCCCACCCAGTGCGAGACCACCCAGGTCAGCGGCGAGGGCATGGGCGCCGCCCTGTTCGGCTACACCCGGCTGTACGGCGCGGTGCCGGGCGCCCAGGCCGAGTACCTGCGCGTGCCCCAGGCCCAGTTCGGCCCCATCAAGGTGCCCGAGGGCCCGTCCGACGACCGCTTCGTCTACCTCTCCGACGTCCTGCCCACCGCCTGGCAGGCGGTCGAGTACGCGGACGTGCCGGAGGGCGGCAGCGTCGCCGTGCTGGGGCTCGGCCCCATCGGCGACATGGCCTGCCGGGTGGCCCAGGTGCGCGGTGCGGGCCGGGTCTTCGGGGTGGACCTGGTCGGCGACCGGCTGCGCCGGGCCCGCGCACGGGGCGTGGAGACGTACGACCTGCGCAACTTCGACAGCGAGAAGGAACTGGTCGCCGCCATCCGCGACGAGACCGACGGCCGCGGCCCGGACGCCGTGATCGACGCCGTCGGCACCGAAGCGCACGGCAGCGCGGCCGCCCGGATGGTCCAGAACGCCTCCGCACTGCTGCCGCGGAAACTCAGCGGCCCGCTTTCCGAGCGTTTCAGCATCGACCGGCTCGCCGCCCTGCACACCGCCATCGAACTGGTGCGCCGAGGCGGCACGCTCTCCCTGGTCGGCGTCTACGGCGGCATGGCCGATCCGCTGCCGATGCTCACCATGTTCGACAAGCAGCTCCAGATCCGCATGGGGCAGGCGAACGTGCGCCGCTGGACCGACCGGATCCTGCCCTATCTCACCGACGACGACCCGCTCGGCGTCGACGACTTCGCCACCCACCGGCTGCCGCTGGCGGATGCACCGCACGCGTACGACATGTTCCAGCGCAAGCAGGACGGCGCGGTGAAGGTCCTGATGACGCCGTAGGCCGGGCCGCGCGGGACACCGCATGACGTGGGAGCCGTACGAGCCGTGAATCCGTCACGCGCCGCGCCGGCGCTTCCCGTGCCGGAGGCCCGAGACCGGGGGAGGCCGGTCAGGTGCGCGGCGGGGTCCCGAGGATCTCCGCCAGGTCGTAGCGCACCGGTTCCTCCAGCTGCGCGTAGGTGCAGCTCTCCGGGGTGCGGTCCGGGCGCCAGCGGCGGAATCGCGCCGTGTGGCGAAAGCGCGCCCCGTTCTCCATGTGGTCGTACGCCACCTCGACCACCCGCTCGGGCCGCAGCGGCACCCAGGACAGGTCCTTCCCGCCCGACCAGCGGCTCGGCGCCCCGGGCAGCCGGGCCGTCTCGTGCGCCGTCTCGTCCCCCCAGGCCGCCCACGGGTGACCGGCGGCCTCCGCCATCCGCAGCGGCTCCAGCTCCTCGATCAGCTCCGCCCGGCGCTTCATGGTGAAGGCGGCGCAGACCCCCACGTGCTGGAGGACGCCCGCGTCGTCGTGCAGGCCCAGCAGCAGCGACCCCACCACGGGCCCGCTCTTGTGGAAGCGGTATCCGGCGACCACGACGTCCGCGGTGCGCTCGTGCTTGACCTTGAACATCGCGCGCTCGTTCTGCAGGTACGGCAGACCCGGCGGCTTCGCGATCACCCCGTCGAGGCCCGCGCCCTCGTACTCCTCGAACCACCGCCGGGCCACCTCGACGTCGGTCGTCGCGGGCGCCACGTGCACCGGCGCCGTCACCGAGGCCAGCGCCCCGGTCAGCAGGTCCCGCCGGTCGCTCTGCGGCACGTCCAGGACCGCCTCGTCGGCCAGCGCCAGCAGGTCGAAGGCGACGAACGACGCCGGCGTCCGCTCGGCGAGCGTGCGCACCCGGGAGTCCGCCGGGTGGATGCGCTCCGTCAGCGCGTCGAAGTCGAGCCGTCCCTCCCGGGCGATCACGATCTCGCCGTCCAGCACGCACCGCGTCGGCACCCGCTCCCGCAACGCCTCCACCAGCTCAGGGAAGTACCTGGTCAGGGGCTTTCCGGTGCGGCTGCCCAGTTCGATCTCGTCCCCGTCCCGGAAGACGATCGCGCGGAACCCGTCCCACTTCGCCTCGTACTGCATGCCCGGCGGGATCGCCGCCACCGACTTGGCGAGCATCGGCTTCACGGGCGGCATCACGGGCAGATCCATGGTGCGATTCTGCGCGCCGATCGCCCGGTCCGCCCGGCGGGCGGACCGAGGGGCGGACGGGCGGGCGGACCGACAGACGGGCGGCTGGGCGGACCGACAGGCGGGCCGCCGGGTGGACCGAGGGGCGGGCACGCGAGCCGGCGGGGTGCGCGCGCATGCGAGTCGTCATGGGTGTGTCTACCGTGGCTCGCATGGGCGATGCGGTGGAACTGGAAGCAGCCGGCCGGACGGTGCGCCTGTCCAGCCCGGACAAGGTGTTCTTCCCGGAGCGCGGCTTCACGAAGCTGGACCTCGCCCGCTACTACCAGGCGGTCGCCCCGGGCATCCTGCGCGCCCTGCGCAACCGCCCCACCACCCTCGAGCGCTACCCCGACGGAGTGGGCGGGGAGTCCTTCTTCCAGAAGCGGGCGCCCAAGAACATGCCCGACTGGATCCCGACCGCCCACATCACCTTCCCCAGCGGACGCAGCGCCGACGAGATGTGCCCGACGGAGGAGGCGGCCGTCCTGTGGGCCGCCCAGTACGGCACCCTCACCTTCCACCCGTGGCCGGTGCGGCGCACCGACGTGGACCGCCCCGACGAACTGCGCATCGACCTCGACCCGCAGCCCGGCACCGACTACGACGACGCCGTCCGCGCCGCCCACGAACTGCGTGCGGTGCTGGACGAGTTCGGCGGACTGCGTGGCTGGCCCAAGACCTCCGGCGGGCGCGGCCTGCACGTGTTCGTGCCGATCGAGCCGCGCTGGACCTTCACCCAGGTCCGGCGCGCCGCCATCGCGGTGGGCAGGGAGATGGAGCGGCGGATGCCGGAACGGGTGACCATCCGCTGGTGGAAGGAGGAACGCGGCGAGCGCATCTTCGTCGACTACAACCAGACCGCCCGCGACCGCACCATCGCCTCCGCCTACTCCGTACGCCCGCGCCCGCACGCCCCCGTCTCGGCGCCGCTGCGCTGGGAGGAGGTGGGCGAGGCGCACCCTCGCGACTTCGACATCGCGACCATGCCCGCCCGCTACGCCGAACTCGGCGACGTCCACGCCGACATGGACGACCACGCCTTCTCCCTCGACGCCCTGCTCGAGCTGGCCCGGCGCGACGAGCACGACCACGGGCTCGGCGACCTGCCGTATCCGCCGGAGTACCCGAAGATGCCCGGCGAGCCGAAGCGGGTGCAGCCGAGCAGGGCGAAGAGGACTCCCGACGCCGGAGAGCCCCCGGCGGACACCACCGCACCCTGATCCCCACCGCTCCGGCCCGGATCGAGGAGCGGCGGAGATCCGGGCCCCACGGGCACGGCGCACGCCGTCGGGACGCGGAACCCGCCGGTGCCGCGTGCGGGGCCGGAGACCGGGACGAGAGCGCTCTCATCCGCGCCCGGCCGACTCGTGGTCCGGAGCTATCCTGATCCGCAGTCGGCCAGGAGGAGCCCCGAAGTGACCGAGACAGCGTCGCGCCCCACGCTGGAGGCCGTGGCCGAGCGGGCCGGGGTCTCCCGGGCGACCGTGTCGAGAGTCGTCAACGGCGGGGACGGCGTCCGGGAACCGCTCGTCGAACGGGTCCGGCAGGCCGTTGAGGAGCTCGGCTACGTGCCGAACCAGGCCGCGCGCAGCCTCGTGACGAAACGGCACGACGCTGTGGCCGTCGTCATCGCCGAGCCGGAGACCAGGGTCTTCGCCGACCCCTTCTTCGCGCTCCAGCTCCGTGGCATCAGCAAGGAGCTCACCGCCCACGACAACCAGCTGGTGCTGCTGCTCACCGAGGGCCGGGACGACCACGCCCGAGTCGCCCGCTACCTCGCCGGCGGTCATGTCGACGGGGCGCTGGTCTTCTCCCTGCACCTGGACGACCCGCTGCCGGGCCTGATCCAGGGCGCGGGGGTGCCGACCGTGTTCGGCGGGCGGCCCGGCTGGAGCGACGGCACCCGCGACGTGGTCTACGTGGACAGCGACAACCGCGGCGGCGCCCGCGACGCCGTACGCCTGCTGGCCGGTCTCGGCCGCACCCGCATCGCGCACATCACCGGACCGCTCGACCAGACCTCCGCGGCGGACCGGCTCGACGGGTACCGGGAGGTCATGGGCGACGTCGACCCGGGGCTGGTCGTCGAGAGCGACTTCACGCCCGGCGGCGGCGAACGCGCCATGCGCGCCCTCCTGGAGCGCCGCCCCGACGTCGACGCCGTGTTCGCCGCCAACGACCTCTCCGCCTCGGGCGCCGTGCGCGTGCTGCGGGAAGTGGGCAGGCGTGTGCCCGAGGACGTGGCCGTGGTCGGCTTCGACGACATGATGCCCGTCGCCGAGCAGACCGATCCGCCGCTGACGACGGTCCGTCAGGACATCGAGGAGATGGGCCGGATCATGGCCCGTCTCCTGCTGCGCCGCCTGGAGAGGCGTGCCCCGGAAGGGGATCCGGGCGGTGTGGGCGGCCGCGACGCCCCGGTGGTGCTGCCGACCACGCTGGTGCGCCGCGCGTCGGCCTAGACCGACGCACCGACAGACACGCGGTCGCGCCGGACCGACCACCGTGCGCCGGGCCGTACGCCGGACCGGTGTGGCGCGCTCGAAGTCCCGCCCTCGACGCCGTGCTCGCCTCCGCTGCCTTCACCGTGCGGTCGGGCCCTCGCGTCAGGTCTCCCCCGGGATGCTCCTGATCACCGCGAAGCGAGCGCCGTAGGGGTCGGCGAGCTTGGCGATACGGCCGACGTCCGCCACGTCCGTGGCGGGCATCCGCACGCTTCCGCCCCGGTCCACGGCCTCGGCGACGACCGTGTCGACGTCGGTGACCTCGAAGTACGGCAGCCAGTACGGATCCGACCCGCTCTCCGCGGGATCGTCGGCCAGCGGGACGATCCCGCCGAACATCGCCTCCTCCCCGCCCTCGGCCGGGTTGACGCAGGTGTACGTGCCGCCGGGGAAGGCGGCGGCCGAGGTCTCCAGGCCGAGTGCGGTGTGGTAGAAAGCCGCCGCTGCGGCGACGTCGGGCGTGTACAGCTCGACCCAGCACAGGGAGCCGGGTTCGTCCGCCACGTCCACGCCCTTCGTCAGGGCCGGCTCCCAGAGGCCGAACGTGACGCCCGCCTGGTCGGCGAGGACCGCCATCGTGCCCTTGCCCATCACGTCCATCGGGGGCAGGAGCACTCTGCCGTGGGCCTGCTCGGCGGTCTTGACGGTGGCCTGCGCGTCGCTCGTCCGGAAGTAGACCGTCCAGGACGGCGGCCCCTGCGCGGGGGTGGTCTGCATGCCGCCCGCCACGGTCCTGCCGTCCAGCTGGAAGAAGCCGTAGCCGCCGGCGTCGGGTCCCGCCGACCGGAACCGCCAGCCGAAGAGCGCCCCGTAGAAGGAGGTGGCGCCGTCGATGTCGGGCGTGCCGACGTCGATCCAGTTCGGAGCGCCGTCGACGAAACGGGTGGTGAGCATCATCGCCCTCCTCGCAAGGGTCCCGTTCTCTGTTCTGCCGAGTCTGGCACCGCCCACTGACAACCGCTGCCCGAGCGGACCCGTCGTCCGCGGCGTCCGGCGGCGGCCCCCGTGGACACCGCGGGTCTGCGCCGGTCAGGCGGATGAGGGCGACGGCGACGCCGGCATCGGGACGACGGCGGGACGGCGCCGGGGCAGCGCGGCCGGCCGGTCACGGGGCCCGGCGCGCCGCACGTATACCCGGCGTTGATCGAACGTTTTGCGCCGCCGGGCACTGTTCGGGCCATGTACACCGACACGATTCCGACGCCCGACCTCTCCTGGCAGCGGGAGGCGCTGTGCGCGCAGACGGGGGCGGACTTCTTCTTCCCCGAACCAGGCAGCTCCGTGCGCGAGGCCAAGCGCATCTGCGGCATGTGCGAGATGCGCCCCGCGTGCCTGGACTACGCCCTGGCCCACGACGAGCGCTTCGGCGTCTGGGGCGGTCTCTCCGAGAAGGAGCGGCTGCAGATCAGGCGCACGGCCGACTGACCCGTGCCGTGGTGGCGCAACGACCCGTCGCCGTCCCGGAATTCGAACGACCGCGTCGCGGGGGTGCGGTTAGGATCCGGGGACGAGTTCGGGCGTGGCGCGGAGGCGGCGCAGCCCCCTACAGGCGAGCACGCCGGATCCCGTCCGGCCGTCCCGAACGCGTGCGCGGTCCCTCGGAGCGGAGCCCGACTCGACACCCGGTCAGGGTGCAGACGCCGGTCCGCGTCCCGTGGGACCACGGTACGGAGCACAGGGGCGGGCCGGGGGGCAGAGGCGATGGGCGAGGCGAAGACGAGGGCGGCGGAGACCCAGCAGGTCACCGAGACGGAATTGGCCGCCTTCCACCGGATCGTGGGCAAGCTGCGTGCGTTGCCGGTCGACGATCCCGTACGGCTGCACACCGAGCGGGTCGCCGCCTCCTTCGCGCGCGACGGGTGGCGGCGCAGGCGTCATCTGCGCGGCGCCGAGGTGGCGGCCGCCGACGCGGCGACGATGGCCGCCACCGCGACCGGCGCATTGGACCGGCGCGAGGACGCGCCGCTGGTGGACGGCGGCACGGGCGGCGTCCTCCGCCGGCAGCGGCCCTGCTACGTCTGCAAGTCGGGCTATCGGCAGGTCGACGCGTTCTACCACCGGCTGTGCCCTGCCTGCGCCGCCGACAACACCGCCCGCCGCGCTCTGAGCGCCGACCTGCGGGGGCGCCGCGTCCTGCTGACCGGCGGCAGGGTCAAGATCGGCTTCCAGCTGGCGCTGATGATGCTGCGGGACGGCGCGGATCTCGTGGTCACCTCCCGGTTCCCGCACGACACCGTCCGCCGTTTCCGGGCCGAGCCGGGCAGCGGGCGATGGCTGAGCAGGCTCACGGTCCTCGCCGTCGATCTGCGCGACCCGCGGCAGGTGCTGGGGCTGTGCGAGGAACTGCGCCGGGAGGGCGAGCCGTTCGACATCCTCGTCAACAACGCGGCGCAGACCGTGCGGCGGCCGCCCGAGTCGTACGCCCTGCTGGCCGCCGGGGAGCACGACGCCCTGCCCGAGGGCGTCCGGCGGGCACCGGGCTTCACGCCGATGCGGATGCTGGAGGGGCTCGGCGGCACGGTGTCGGCGCTCCCGGCCGCGCTGCGGGAGGCCGACGAGGCCGGGCTGCTGCCCGACCCCTCGCCGGAGAACTCCTGGTCGGTCCGGCTCGGCGCGCTCGACCCGGCCGAGGTCCTGGAGACCCAGCTGGTCAACGCGCTCGCCCCCGCTCTGCTGTGCGACCGGCTGCTGCCGCTGCTGCTGGCGTCCCCGCATCCACGGCGGTACGTGATCAACGTGACCGCCGTCGAGGGCCGGTTCGCGGTGCGCAACAAGATGCCCGGGCATCCGCACACCAACATGGCCAAGGCCGCCCTGAACATGCTCACCCGCACCAGCGCGGCCGCGCTCGCCGAGCAGGGCGTGCACATGTGCGCCGTCGACACCGGCTGGATCACGGACGAGAACCCGGCGCCGAAGAAGGCCCGGATAGCGGGCGCGGGATTCCGTACGCCGCTGGACGTCGTGGACGGCGCCGCGCGCGTGTACGACCCGATCGTGCGCGGCGAGGCAGGGCATCCGGTCTCGGGGGTGTTCCTCAAGGACTACCGGGAGGCGGACTGGTGAGCGTGACCGCGCCCGGCGCGGCACGGTGGCGCGGACGGCGGACGGCGGACGGCCCGCACGGGAAATCGTTTCCGCGTGCGGGCCGTTCGGCCGATCGGGCCTTGCGAGTCGTCAGAGTCCTGCGGGGTGAGCGTGCGGCGTGCCGTCAGCCCGCGGCGCGGGCCGCCATCCGGGCCTTGCGTGCCGCCAGCTTCTCGTCGAACTTCAGGGCCTCGGCGTCCAGGCCGCCCATGTACAGGCCGAGCTCCTCCTGCGCCTGCCGCCCCTCGGGGCCGAGGCCGTCGATTTCCATGACCTTCAGGAAGCGCAGCACGGGCTGGATGACGTCGTCGTGGTGGATGCGCAGGTTGTAGATCTCGCCGATCGCCATCTGCGCGGCGGCGCGCTCGAAGCCGGGCATGCCGTGGCCGGGCATGCGGAAGTTCACGATGACGTCGCGCACGGCCTGCATGGTGAGGTCGGGGGCGAGCTCGAAGGCGGCCTTCAGCAGGTTGCGGTAGAAGACCATGTGCAGGTTCTCGTCGGTGGCGATGCGCGCCAGCATGCGGTCGCAGACCGGGTCGCCGGACTGGTGGCCGGTGTTGCGGTGCGAGACACGGGTCGCGAGCTCCTGGAAGGACACGTACGCGACCGAGTGCAGCATCGAGTGACGGTTGTCCGACTCGAAGCCCTCGCCCATGTGGGCCATCCGGAACTGTTCGAGCTTGTCCGGGTCCACCGCGCGCGAGGCGAGGAGGTAGTCGCGCATCACGATGCCGTGCCGGCCCTCCTCGGCCGTCCAGCGGTGCACCCAGGTGCCCCAGGCGCCGTCCCGCCCGAAGAGCGAGGCGATCTCGTGGTGGTAGCTGGGCAGGTTGTCCTCGGTGAGCAGGTTCACGACCAGCGCGATCCGGCCGATCTCGGTGACCTTGGACTGCTCCTTGCCCCAGGCCTCGCCGTCCTCGAAGAAGCCGGGGAAGTTGCGGGCGTCGCTCCACGGCACGTACTCGTGGGGCATCCAGTCCTTGGTGACCTTCAGGTGCCGGTTCAGTTCGGTCTCGACCACTTCCTCCAGCGCGAACAGCAGCTTGGCGTCGGTCCAGACGGCCGGATTGCCGAGATGAGGGGAGGTGATCGACACGAGGGACTCCAGGGGACGTGAAGCGGAGCGGAACCGTCCGGCGAGCGGAACCGGAACTTACGGGATCGTAGGCTACGAACCCGTAGGTTATGAAGCCGCGGTCTGAGCAGGGCGTGAAGAATTGCTGATCAACCGGGTTCCCCGGGCAATTCGGGGCATGCCGAACAGCCCCGGGAAGCGCAGGTCCCAGGGCTGGACAGGCGATCGGTTCACCCGGTCAGGCGTACAGCTCCCGCAGTCGTACCGAGAGGCATGTCACACATCCCTCGAGCTTCTCGAACTCGCCGATGTCGACGAGGACGGGCTCGTGTCCGAGATCGGCGAGCAGGTCCGCCGTCTTCGGCGCGCTCGCCGCCATGAGCAGGTGGGGACCGCCGAGGAGCACCACGTGCGCACCGGCCTCCTCGGGCACCGACAGGAAGCGCGGGAAGAGCGAGGGCCGGTCGACCTGCGGAATGTGACCGATCACCGTGCCGTCGGGCAGCGCCGTGACCGCCGACTTCAGGTGCAGCACCTTGCTGACCGGCACCGCCACCACCGTCGCCCCGAGCGGTTCGAAGGCGGCGCGCAGCTGCTGGACGCCGGCCGCGTTGGTCCGCCCGCCCCGGCCGACGTAGATCGTGTCCCCCACCTTGAGCACGTCGCCGCCGTCCAGCGTGCCGGGCTCCCAGATCCAGTTCACCGAGCAGCCGAGGCGTGCCACGGCCTCCTCGACGCCGGCGGTCTCCCCGCGCCGGGACTCGGCGCCGGAGCGCGCGATCAGGGCGACGTTCCGGTACATCACCACCGTGTCCTCGACGAACACGGAGTCCGGGCAGTCGTCGGCCGGATCGACCTCGACGGTCTCCCAGCCGTGCGTGCGCAGCGCGTCGGCGTAGGCCTCCCACTGCTCCAGGGCGAGCTCCACATCGACCTTCTCCCGCTCGACGTGCGTCACCAGGCCTTCGGCGAGGCGCGGGCTGGGGCGGCGGATGAGGGCCTTCTTGCTGGGCACGTCCAGGTCTCCGAATCGGGTGGAAAAACCGGCGCCTCGGGCGCGGCGCCGGTCAGCCATCATGCAGCGCGGGACCACCAGGACAAAACCCCTCAGTAACAATGTGGCCCTCCCGAGACCCGCGCGGGCCGGCGAGGGACTACGCCGGGTCCGCCGTCTCCTCGGCCGTCGTCTCCCTCAGCGTGCCGTCCATCAGCAGCCAGCGCGTGATGCCGATCGACTCCAGGAACGGCAGGTCGTGTCCGGCCACGATCAGCGCCCCCTCGTACGACTCGAGCGCCGTCGTCAGCTGGCGCACGCTCGCCATGTCGAGGTTGTTGGTCGGTTCGTCGAGCAGCAGCAGCTGCGGCGCCGGCTCGGCCAGCATGAGGGCCGCCAGGGCCGCCCGGAAGCGCTCCCCGCCGGACAGGGTCGCCGCCTTCTGGTCGGCGCGGGCGCCCCGGAACAGGAAGCGGGCGAGTCGGGCCCGGATCCGGTTGTTGGTCGCTCCGGGCGCGAAGCGGGCCACGTTCTCGGCCACGGTGAGGTCGCCGTCGAGGACGTCGAGGCGTTGCGGCAGGAAGCGCAGCGGCACGTGCGCGTGCACCTCGCCGGACTCGGGCGTCAGCTCCCCGGCGATCGTGCGCAGCAGCGTCGTCTTCCCGGATCCGTTGCGCCCCACCAGCGCCACCCGCTCGGGACCGCGCAGATCGAGACCGCCCTCGACGCGCGCGCCGTGGGCGAGCCGCAGATCCATCAGGGTGAGGACCTCGCGCCCCGGGGGCACGGCCGTGTACGGCAGGTCGACGCGGATCTCGTCGTCGTCGCGTACCGCCTCCACGGCGTCGTCGAGCCGGTCCCTGGCCTCGGCGAGCTTCTCCTCGTGCATGATCCGGTGCTTGCCCGCCGACTCCTGCGCCGCGCGTTTGCGCGCCCCCATGACGATCTTCGGCTCGCGCTTGCTGTCCCACATCTTCTGCCCGTACCGCTTGCGGCGGGCGAGCTTGACCTGGGCGTCCGCCAGTTCGCGTTTCTGCTTGCGCAGGTCGGCCTCCGCGACGCGCACCATGCGCTCGGCGGCCTCCTGCTCGTTGGCCAGGGCCTCCTCGTAGGCGGTGAAGTTGCCGCCGTACCAGGTGATCTCCCCGGCGCGCAGGTCGGCGATCTGGTCGACGAGATCCAGCAGCTCCCGGTCGTGGCTGACCACGACCAGGACGCCCGGCCAGGACGCGACGGCCGCGTACAGCCGCCGTCGGGCGTACAGGTCGAGGTTGTTGGTCGGCTCGTCCAGCAGCAGGACGTCCGGCCGGCGCAGCAGCAGGGCGGCCAGCCGCAGCAGAACCGACTCGCCGCCGGAGACCTCGCCGGTGGTGCGGTCGAGGCCGACGTGGGCGAGCCCCAGCACGCCGAGGGTCGCCAGGGCGCGCTCCTCGACGTCCCAGTCGTCGCCGACGGTCTCGAAGTGCTCCTCGGACGCGTCGCCGGACTCGATGGCGTGCAGGGCGGCCCGCCGGTCGGCGATGCCGAGCGCCTGGTCGATCCGCAGGGACGTGTCCAGGGTGACGTTCTGCGGGAGGTAGCCGACCTCGCCCGCGACGCGCACGGCGCCGTCGGCGGGTGTCAGTTCTCCGGCGATCAGCTTCAGCAGGGTCGACTTGCCGGAGCCGTTGACGCCGACGAGCCCGGTGCGGCCGCTGCCGAACGCGACGTCCAGGTCGTCGAAGACGGGGGTGCCGTCGGGCCAGGAGAAGGCGAGGGAAGTACAGGTGATGGACTGATGCAAAGCGGGCCTCGTGGGTGCGTGTGCGGTCAGGGACGACACGTGTCGAGACACCGGAGGCGGCGACCACCGCGACGGGCGGGGGCATGCGGAGACAGCACGAAAAGCCCTGCTCCGCATGGGGACGGCTCGAGGCCGAGGTCGCACGCTGCGCGCACACCGGCATGGGGTGTGGCGCGGGTGTCTCGGGACCTCAGACGAGCAACGTCCTACTCCGATCGGCGGCAACAGAAGCGCTTCACACCGTAGGAGGGCCGGAAAGGGCTGTCAAAGGATTTACGACGGGTCAGCAGGCGTCCCGCATCAACTCGGCCAGATCGTGGTCCAGGTCGAGCTGACGGTGCTCCGTGCCGGCCGGCACCAGCTCGCCCGCCGCCTGCAGGAAGCGGCGGATGTCGGCCGAGTGGACGTGCACGACGGCGGTTCCCTCGGGCGCGTGGAACTCCAGGACGGTGCGGTCGTAGCCGTAGGGGCGCACCCGGACGTCGCCGTGGCCCTCGGCGTCGTGCAGGCCCGCGGCGAGCAGCTCGCGGGAGAACGTCCAGCAGACCTCGACGCCCTCCAGGGTGGCCGGAGCGGGGAAGGTCATCCGCACGGCGAACGGGTCCAGGCGGTCGTAGTGCAAGGTGGCGGGGATGTTGGGCATCCGAGGCGCGGCCGCGACCAGACGGGCCTCTACGAGCTGTTCGATGACGGTGGACAACGCCTTGCTCCCTCGTGACGGTGGGACGGAACTCCGGGCGGTGGGACCGGACACTGGAAGAGACGCCGGAACCGGTCGATCCGTGCACACCACTTTCGAGTGACCTCGGTCACCGCGTTTCATGCACGGGAGTGACTCAGCTCTCCTGCCGTGCCGGGCAAGGCGGTTGGGGCGGACGAGGGCCTCTGGACGCCGGCGGGAGCCTGCACTAGCTTCGCCCGCCATGAGGCGCTTGGGGAAGACGCGACGCACGGTACGGACAGCGCGGGGCGGCGGCCGGGTGGCGGCGGCGGCCTGTGGGGCGGCGCTCGCCGTGCTCACCGCCCTGCCCGCGCAGGCCCGCCCGGCACCGCCGGCGGCGCCGCACTGGGAGCTCAAGGACACCGGTGTCACGTCGCGTCTGCGCGGCCTGGCGGCGGTCGACCGGGAGACCGCCTGGGCCGCCGGCACGCAGGGCGTCGTCCTGCGCACCGCCGACGGCGGCGCGACCTGGCGGGACGTCTCCCCGGCCGGTGCGGCCGGCCTGCAGTTCCGCGACGTCGAGGCGTTCGACGCGCGCCGTGCCGTGGTGCTCGCCATCGGCGAGGGCGAGGCCTCACGCGTGTACCGCACCGAGGACGGCGGGACGACCTGGACGGAGTCCTTCCGCAACACCGACCCCCGCGCGTTCTACGACTGCATGACCTTCTTCGACCGCCGCCACGGACTCGCCGTGAGCGATCCCGTCGACGGGAGGTTCCGCGTCCTGGCGACCGGCGACGGCGGGCGCAGCTGGAAGGTGCTGCCCGACGCGGGGATGCCGGCCGCCCAGGACGGCGAGGCGGGGTTCGCCGCGAGCGGCCAGTGCCTGGTCGCCGCCGGGTCCCGGGACGTCTGGCTGGCGACCGGCGGGGCGGCACGCGCGCGGGTGCTGCACTCCTCCGACCGTGGGCTGACCTGGCGAGCCGCCGACGTCCCCGTCCCCGCCGGGGACCCCGCGCGCGGCGTCTTCGCCCTCGCCTTCCGCGACCGCGCCCACGGTCTGGCCGTGGGCGGCGACTACCGCCCCGACCAGGCCTCCCCGCGGGCCGCCGCCACGACCGCCGACGGCGGCCGCACCTGGCGGCCCGCGGCCGGGCCGCCGCCCGCCTACCGTTCCGGCGTCGCCTGGCTGCCGCACAGCCGCACCGCCGCCCTCGCGGTCGGCCCGGCCGGCACCGACCTGACCACCGACGCCGGCCGCACCTGGCGCACCCTCGACACCGGCTCGTACGACACCGTGGACTGCACGCCCGACCTCGGCTGCTGGGCCGCGGGCGAACAGGGGCGCGTGGCACGCCTGGAGAGGTGAGCCGTTTCACGGGTACCCGGCGGGGACGAACGCGAAGGGAGTGAGCGTCCATGCCACGTGGTTCCAGCCCCAAGCGGGAGCGCCAGTACGAGCACATCAAGGAGAGCGCGCAGGACCGGGGGGAGAGCGCAGGCCGCGCGAAGGAGATCGCCGCGCGCACGGTCAACAAGGAACGCGCCCGGTCCGGCGAGTCGAAGACCGCCAGCCGAACCTCCACCGAGGACATGTCGTCCGGCAGGCGCGGCGGTCAGCGTTCCGGCAAGGGCTCCCAGGGCCCCACCTACGACCAGCTGTACGAGGAGGCCAAGCGGCGGGGCGTCAAGGGACGTTCGGACATGAACAAGAGCCAGTTGCAGCGCGCGCTCGGCGACTGACGCCGCCGCCGGCCGCGACGCAAACTTGATCGCGGGCCCGCCCGCCGGAGCCGTACGCTCGTCCTCACCATGACGACCGTAAGCATTCCCGCGGGCTGGCCCGCGACCGAGGAAGAGGCCCGCGCCGTCCAGGACGAGCTGCGGGCGCGCGTCCTGCTCGAGCCGGGACCGCCCGTGGGCGCCGGGTACGTGACGGGCGTCGACGTCGCCTACGACGACGAACGCGACGTCGTCGCGGCGGCCGCCGTCGTGCTGGACGCGGCGAGCCTGGAGGTCGTCGCCGAGGCCACCGCCGTCGGGCGCATCTCCTTCCCCTACGTGCCCGGACTGCTCGCGTTCCGCGAGATCCCCACCGTGCTCGCCGCCCTGGACGCCCTGCCCCACGAGCCGGGCCTGGTGGTGTGCGACGGCTACGGCCTGGCCCACCCGCGAAGGTTCGGCCTCGCCAGCCATCTCGGGGTGCTCACCGGCCTGCCCGCCATCGGCGTCGCCAAGAACCCGTTCGTCTTCGCCCACGCCGAGCCGGACGCCCCGCGCGGATCGGCGACCCCGCTGCTGGCGGGCGACGAGGAGGTGGGGCGCGCGCTGCGCACCCGGGCGGACGTGAAGCCGGTGTTCGTCTCCGTCGGCCACCGCGTCACCCTGGACGACGCCTGCGCCCACACCCTCGCCCTCACCCCGCGGTTCCGGCTCCCGGAGACGACCCGCCGGGCCGACTCACTGTGCCGGCGGGCCCTTCACGAGGCCACCATCCGCCACTGACCCACCTCCCGGTGCTCCGAGTCGAGGATCGTCGAGCCGTCCCCTTCCTCGAGGGCGTAGTGCTTGAGGTTGCCGCCCCAGTACCGCAGGATCCGCTGCAGTTCACCCACCGGGTCCGCAGCGGCCGCGCCCTCGTCGACGGTGACCTCCAGAACGAACCTCATGCTGAACCCTTTCGCCGCTCCGACCGGACGCTTCCATCGTTTCATTGAAGTCCTTGTGGGGACTTCGGCGCGGAAGGCGCGGTGAGCAGCGGGAAAAGCCTCAAATGCAGGGTGAGGGGACTTGGGGAGCGCCGCCCGGGCCACGGGGGCCGGGCGGGCCGTTCGAGCACCGCGTCGGAGTGCACCGTCCGAGCACCCTGTCCGAGTACCACGTCCGAGTACCACGTCCGAGTACCCGTACGGATGTACGCCCGGCGTCGCGTCGGCAGGCCGGCCGCATGACTGCACACCGTGCCCCCGAGCCCCTCGCCGACCCCGACCGCCCGGTCGAGCGCGCCGTGAACGCCGCGCTGATCCTCGCCGTCCTGGCCGGCCTCGGCTGGATCGTCGGGATGATCTGCACGCTCGTCCGGTCGCCGGTCTGACGGCGGCGCCGGGGCGCGCCGAGGTTGCGCTCAGCGGCGCGCCGCGACGCGGAAGCGGACGCCCGCGCGGGTCAACCGCCCGGTCAGCGCGTCGCCCATCGCGACCGCCGTGGTGACCTGCCCGGCCGTCGGCGGGAGGTCGTCGCAGGACAGCGCCATCGCCGCCTCGGCGAACATCTTCGCCGTCTCGTCGTAACCGGGGTCCCCGCCCGCGACCTCGGTGTACACCCGCCGGCCGCCGCCCTCGCCGACGAACCGGACGGAGAACCAGCTCCGCGCCCGCTTCTGCTCGCTGGGCCCCTCGCCGGGCTTGAGCCGGTCCGACAGCCAGCGCCGGGCGGGCGGCAGCTGCGCCGCCGCGGCGAGTGCCCCGACCGCGGCGACGCCGCCCACGGCGACGGGCAGCCGCCGCACGGCCGCGTAGTGCCGGTAGCGGAAGTCGGGGCCGTAACGCTGCAGGGCCCGGGCCGACCGCAGCACGATCTGCGGGTCGATGGTGGGCAGCGGCAGCGCCCAGGCCCCGACCTCCGCGGCGAACCGGGGCGCGCCCACCGGGGCGACGGCCCGACGGCCCATGAGGCGCGGCTCGTGCCGCCCTCGTTCCCGTGCCGCGGCGAGCATCTGCCGGCCGCGCGCGAACTGGCCGAGGGCGGAGGCGAAGGTGCCGCCCGAGAAGGAGGCGTCGGCCGTCACGAAGCCGTCCACGGCCAGCGGCACGCCCTCCGGGAGCTGCCGGACGGTGAAGTACACGCCGAGGTCGTGCGGGACGGAGTCGAATCCGCACGCGTGGATCAGCCGTGCTCCCGTCTCCCGCGCGCGTGCGTCGTGCCGGACGTACATCAGGTCCACGAACTCCGGCTCGCCGGTGAGGTCGAGGTAGTCCGCGCCGGTGTCCGCGCAGGCGGCCACCAGTTCCTCGCCGTAGCGCACGTAGGGGCCCACCGTCGTGGCCACCACGCGCGCGTGCTCCGCGAGGGCGCGCAGGGACGCCGGGTCCGCGACGTCGGCGCGCAGCACGCCGACGTCCGCGCCGAGCCGTTCGCGCAGCCGCTCCAGCCTGCCCTCGTCCCGGCCGGCGATCGCCCAGCGCAGCCCCGCGGGCGCGTGGGCGGCGAGGTACTCCGCGGTGAGCGTTCCCACGAAGCCCGTCGCCCCGAAGAGCACGATGTCGTACGGACGGTCGCTCGTTTTCAGCCTGCTCATGACATCCCTTCGCGGTGCAGCCCGTGCCGCTGTCGGTGGCTGAGGCTAGCGTGAGGAGTGCGGAGGCCGACGACGAGCCCGGAGGCAGCAGGTGACCGTGGACCGCAATGCCCTGAAGAAGTGGGAGAAAGTGCGCGCGTTCGCGCTCGGACTGCCGGGTGCGGCCGAGGAGTTCCCCTGGGGCGAGAGTGTGGCCAAGGTGAACGGCAAGGTGTTCGTCTTCCTCGGCGTGGACGACGGCAGTCACCCGCTGGGCGTCACCCTCAAGCTCGTGGACGGGACCGCGCACGCCCACGCGCTGGCCGCGCCCGGCGCGGAGCCCGCCGGATACGGCCTCGGCCGGTCGGGCTGGGTGCGCCTCCCGCTGCAGGAGAAGGGCGCTCCCTCGGCCGGGCTGCTCTGCGACTGGGTGGAGGAGAGCTACCGCACCATCGCCCCCCGACGGCTCATATCGGAGCTGGAGACGCGCTGAGCCGTAGGCCGCCGCGCCGGGAACCGGCTAAGCGCTTGCTCGCCCCGCTCTTGTGTCCATGGCGACACGTTCTTAGCATCACTGGTGTTACATCGGTTGTGTCACAGCGAGGGGACCGGATGACGACGGCACGGACGACCGGGCACGGCCCGCTGGCCGGCGTGCGCGTGCTGGAGCTCGCCGGGATCGGGCCGGGCCCCTTCGCGGGCATGCTGCTGGCCGATCTCGGCGCCGACGTGGTCCGGGTGGACCGCCCCGGCGGCCAGGCTCTCGGCATCGACCCGGCCCACGACGTGACCAACCGCAACAAGCGCTCGGTCGTCGTGGACCTCAAGGCGCCGGACGGCCCCGCGCGCGTGCTCGACCTCGCCGCCCGCGCGGACGTGCTGATCGAGGGCAACCGCCCGGGCGTCGCCGAGCGGCTCGGCGTCGGCCCCGGGGACTGCCACGCCCGCAACCCCCGACTGGTCTACGGCCGGATGACCGGCTGGGGCCAGGAGGGCCCGCTCGCCCACCGCGCCGGGCACGACATCGCCTACATCGCCCTCACCGGCGCCCTGGGCCTGATCGGCCCCCCGGACGCACCCCCGCCGGCCCCCGCCAACCTGCTCGGCGACTACGCGGGCGGCTCCCTCTACCTCGTCGTCGGCGTCCTCGCGGCGCTGCACCACGCGCGCGAGAGCGGCGTCGGCCAGGTCGTCGACGCGGCCATCGTGGACGGCGCCGCCCACCTCTCCGCGATGATCCACGGCATGCTCGCGGCCGGCGGATGGCAGGACCGCCGCGGCGCCAACCTGCTCGACGGGGGCTGCCCCTACTACGGCGTCTACGAGACCGCCGACGGCGGCTACATGGCCGTCGGCGCGCTGGAGCCGCAGTTCTACGACGCGTTCGTGGACCTCCTGGGCCTCAGTGGGGATCTCCGTGACGCCCGCAAGGACTGGACGCGCTGGGCAGAGCTGCGCGAAGCCGTCGCCGCCCGCTTCCGCACCCGCACCCGCGACGCGTGGACGGCGGTCTTCGAGGGCTCCGACGCGTGCGTGGCGCCGGTGCTGTCGCTGCGCGAGGCACCGCACCACCCGCACCTGGCGGCCCGCGGCACCTTCATCGACCACGGCGGCATCACCCAGCCCGCCCCGGCGCCCCGGTTCTCCGCGACCCCGACGGCCGTCCGCACCGGCCCGGCACGGCCCGGCGCCGACACGCACCGGGTGGCCCGTGACTGGGACATACCGGAGCTCGCGCCCGACCCCGAGCAGCCCCTCCCCAACACCGTGGCACGGGGCGACTGACCCGCCCGGCCCGGCCCACCCTCCCGAAAGGCCCCCAGTGAGCACCGAAGCGTATGTGTACGACGCGATCCGCACCCCGCGCGGGCGCGGCAAGGCGAACGGCTCCCTGCACGGAACCAAGCCCATCGACCTGGTCGTCGGCCTCATCCACGAACTCCGCGACCGCTTCCCCGGCCTGGACCCGGCCGCGATCGACGACATCGTGCTCGGCGTGGTCAGCCCCGTGGGCGACCAGGGCTCCGACATCGCGCGCACCGCCGCGATCGCGGCCGGCCTGCCGGACACGGTGGCGGGCGTACAGGAGAACCGCTTCTGCGCCTCGGGTCTGGAAGCCGTCAACCTGGCCGCCATGAAAGTCCGCTCCGGCTGGGAGGACCTCGTCCTCGCGGGCGGCGTCGAGTCGATGTCCCGGGTGCCGATGGCCTCGGACGGCGGCGCCTGGTTCAACGACCCGATGACCAACCTGGGCGTCAACTTCGTACCGCAGGGCATCGGCGCCGACCTCATCGCCACGATCGAGGGCTTCTCCCGGCGCGACGTCGACGAGTACGCCGCCCTGTCGCAGGAGCGGGCGGCGACGGCCTGGAAGGAGGGCCGCTTCGACCGCTCCGTCGTCCCGGTGCGGGACCGCAGCGGGCTCGTCGTCCTCGACCACGACGAGCACCCCCGCCCCGGCACCACGGCGGATTCGCTCGCCAAGCTGAAGCCCTCCTTCGCCGACATCGGCGAACTGGGCGGGTTCGACGCCGTGGCGCTGCAGAAGTACCACTGGGTGGAGAAGATCGACCACGTCCACCACGCGGGCAACTCCTCCGGCATCGTCGACGGCGCCTCCCTGGTCGCCATCGGCACGCGGGAGGTCGGCGAGCGCCACGGGCTCACCCCGCGCGCGCGGATCGTCTCCGCGGCCGTCTCCGGCTCCGAGCCGACGATCATGCTCACCGGTCCCGCGCCCGCCACCCGCAAGGCCCTCGCCAAGGCCGGTCTGACCATCGACGACATCGACCTCGTCGAGATCAACGAGGCGTTCGCCGCGGTGGTCCTGCGCTTCGTCAAGGACATGGGCCTGTCCCTGGACAAGGTCAACGTCAACGGCGGCGCGATCGCGCTGGGCCACCCGCTCGGCGCCACCGGCGCGATGATCCTCGGCTCGCTCGTCGACGAACTGGAGCGCCAGGACAAGCGCTACGGCCTCGCCACCTTGTGCGTCGGCGGCGGCATGGGCATCGCCACCGTCGTCGAGCGCGTCTGACCACCCCAGCGGAACCCGAGACCTCTACGGAGAACCCGTCATGACACAGAGCACCACCATCCGCTGGGAACAGGACCGCACCGGCCTCGTCACCCTCGTCCTCGACGATCCCGACCAGTCGGCGAACACCATGAACGCGGCCTTCCGCGCCTCCCTGGCCGCGGTCGCCGATCGCCTGGAGGCCGAGAAGGACTCCGTCCGGGGCGTCATCCTCACCTCGGCGAAGAAGACCTTCTTCGCCGGCGGCGACCTGCGCGACCTCATCCGCGTCACCCCGGACACGGCCCAGGAGCTGCTGGACGGCGGACTGGAGATCAAGCGCAACCTCCGCCGCATCGAGACCCTCGGCAAGCCCGTCGTCGCCGCCCTGAACGGCGCGGCCCTCGGCGGCGGCTACGAACTCGCCCTCGCCTGCCACCACCGCATCGCGCTCGACGCGCCCGGGTCGAAGATCGGCTGCCCCGAGGTCACCCTCGGCCTGCTCCCCGGCGGCGGCGGCGTGGTGCGCACGGTCCGGCTGCTGGGCATCACCGACGCCCTCCTCAAGGTCCTCCTCAAGGGCACCCAGTACAGCCCGCGACGGGCCCTGGAGAACGGTCTGGTCGACGACGTCGCCACCACGCCCGAGGAACTGCTCGCCAAGGCGCGCGCCTTCATCGACGCGAACCCCGAGTCGCAGCAGCCGTGGGACAGGCCGGGCTACCGCATCCCGGGCGGCACCCCGTCGAACCCCCGGTTCGCCGCCAACCTGCCCGCGTTCCCGGCGAGCCTGCGCAAGGAGACCAACGGCGCCCCCTATCCCGCGCCGCGCAACATCCTCGCCGCGGCCGTCGAGGGCGCCCAGGTCGACTTCGAGACGGCGCAGGTCATCGAAGCCCGCTACTTCGTCGAGCTGGCCGCCGGGCAGACGTCGAAGAACATGATCCAGGCGTTCTTCTTCGACCTCCAGGCCGTCAACTCGGGCCTCAGCCGCCCCAAGGGCGTCGCACCCCGCCCGGTGCGCAGGGCGGCCGTCCTGGGCGCCGGGATGATGGGCGCCGGCATCGCCTACGCGTGCGCCCGCGCGGGCATCGACGTCGTCCTGAAGGACGTCTCCCTGGAGGCCGCCCTCAAGGGCAAGGCCTACTCGGAGAAGCTGTGCGCCAAGGCCGTCTCCCGCGGCCGCACGACCCAGGAGAAGGCGGACGCGCTCCTTACGCGCATCACGCCCACCGCGGACCCCGCCGACCTGGCCGGCTGCGACGCCGTCATCGAGGCCGTCTTCGAGGACACCGCCCTCAAGCACAAGGTGTTCCAGGAGATCGAGCAGGTCGTCGCCCCGGACGCCCTGCTGTGCTCCAACACCTCCACCCTGCCCATCACCGCCCTCGCCGAAGGGGTCGAGCGCCAGGAGGACTTCATCGGGCTGCACTTCTTCTCGCCCGTCGACAAGATGCCCCTGGTCGAGATCATCAAGGGCGGGCGCACCGGCGACGAGGCGCTCGCGCGCGCCTTCGACCTGGTGCGGCAGATCAAGAAGACGCCGATCGTCGTCAACGACTCGCGCGGTTTCTTCACCTCCCGGGTGATCGGCCACTTCATCAACGAGGGCGTCGCCATGGTCGGCGAGGGCATCGAGCCCGCCTCCGTGGAGCAGGCGGCCGCGCAGGCCGGCTACCCCGCCAAGGTGCTCTCCCTGATGGACGAGCTGACGCTCACCCTGCCGCAGAAGATCCGGCGGGAGTCGAGGCGGGCCGTCGAGGAGGCCGGCGGCGTCTGGACCGCGCACCCCGCCGAGGCCGTCATCGACCGTATGGTCGACGAGTTCGGCCGCACGGGGCGCAGCGGCGGCGCCGGCTTCTACGAGTACGGGGAGGACGGCGGGCGGGCCGGTCTGTGGCCGGGGCTGCGCGAGCACTTCACCCGCGCGGGCGCCGAGATCCCCTTCGAGGACATGCAGGAGCGCATGCTCTTCTCCGAGGCCCTCGACACCGTCAGGCTCGTCGAGGAGGGCGTCCTGACCTCCGTGGCCGACGCCAACATCGGGTCCCTCTTCGGCATCGGCTTCCCGGGCTGGACCGGAGGCGTGCTCCAGTACATCAACGGCTACGACGGCGGGCTGCCCGGCTTCGTGGCCCGCGCGCAGGAGCTCGCCGCACGCTACGGCGACCGCTTCACCCCGCCCGCGCTGCTGGTGGACAAGGCGCGACGGGGGGAGACCTTCACCGACGCGCGCTGAGCGCCCGGACCGTCACGGGGAGCCGTCCGCCGGCGGCTCCCCGAGCCACTCCCGCAGTTCCTCCGTGAGCGAGCGCTGGAAGGCCGTCAGCAGCGCCTGGACGACCAGCGGCTGCATGTGCGCCGACAGCGACCGCACCGCCTGTGCGTCGCGTTGCGGCGCCTCCTCGCGCAGCAGCCGCGACAGTTCGTGGGCCGCCGCGCGCGCGTGGTCGAGCAGGACGGTGCGCGCGGCGCGGATGGACTGCGGCGACAGCGGCACGTCGAGCAGCCGGACCCCCAGCCGCAGCAGGCCGGGGTCGACCCCGTACCCGTCGCCGTCGCGACGCACGACGTTCATCGCGACGAGCCGGTCCAGGTCCTCCTCGCCGAGCGTGCGTCCCGCCCGCCGCTGCAGTTCCTCCCGGGTCACCGTCTCCACCGCGTCCGGCGCCCAGGAGGCCACTACGGCCCGGTGCACGGCGAGGTCGTGTGCGTCGAGTCCGGGCGGCAGCCGGTCCAGGTAGCGCTCGATCGCCGCGAGCGTCAGCCCCTGCCCGCGCAACTCCTCGATCAGCGCCAGGCGTGCGAGGTGCGCGGCGCCGTAAAGCCCCACCCGGCGCGGTCCGAGGACCGGGGGCGGGAGCAGTCCCTTGGTGCCGTAGAAGCGCACCGTGCGCACCGTGACACCGGCGCGTGCGGCCAGCTCGTCGACCGTGAGGGCCGGCTCCTCGGTCTCGCTCGTCATGTGCAGCAGTATCGCTGTCACACCGGGACGGTCAAACCCGTGCACACCGCAGGGACCGCCGCGGCGAGCGCGTCGGGAGCAGCGAACGCCCTGCCTCGATGTCGGTGGCGTCGCCTACGGTGGCGTCATGGGGGAGATCACATATGTCCGGGGCGACGCCACCGTGCCGTCGGTGAAGGGCGTCAAGATCGTCGCGCATGTCTGCAACGACATCGGGGGGTGGGGGAAGGGCTTCGTCCTCGCGCTGTCCCGCCGCTGGCCCGAGCCGGAGGCGGCCTACCGCGCCTGGCACCGGGGCCGCGCCGCCAACGACTTCGCTCTGGGCGCTCTCCAGCTCGTCCAGGTGGAGCCGTACGTGTGGGTCGCCAACATGATCGGCCAGCGCGGCGTGCGCACGGGCAGCAAGGGCGTCCCCGTGCGGTACGAGGCCATCGACGCGGCGCTGGCCCGGCTGGCCGGCCCGGCACGGGAACTCCGGGCGTCCGTGCACATGCCGCGGATAGGCTGCGGCCTGGCCGGGGGCACCTGGTCCCGTGTCGAGCCGCTCGTCGTCGAGCGTCTCGTGCGGCGGGGCGTCGCGGTGACGGTGTACGACCACGGGGAGGGCTAGCGCACATGGGCGCATCGACCGACAGACACATCGACGGCGCCGACGGCGTCGAGGACATCGGCGCCATCGACGTGCTGGTTCTCGGCGGGGCCGGCGTGGACACGATCGTGTACGTGCCGGAGCTGCCGCTCCCGTACGCCGACAGCTACATGATCGACAGCGGGATCCGCGCCCGCGCCGGACAGACCGGCGACTTCGTCGCCCTGGGCCTCGCCGCCCTCGGCCTGCGCACCCACCATCTCGACTTCCTCGGCGACGACCCCGAGGGCGACCTGGTCCGCGCCCTGCACGACGAGCACGGCATCGCCCTCACCGCGATCCCGCAGCCCGCCGGCACCAAGCGCGCGGTCAACCTGGTCGGACCGGACGGCCGACGGCTTTCGCTGTACGACACCAGCCGTGGGCGAGCGGACGACCGCTTCCCGGAGGACGCCCTGCGCCGGCTCGCCGCGGCGAGCCGCCACGTGCACGTGTCCATCACGCAGCCCTGCGCCGAGGCGCTGCCGATCCTGCGCGAGACGGGCGTCGGCATCTCCACCGACCTGCACAACTGGGACGGCGAGAACCCCTACCAGGCGGCCTTCGCCCATGAGGCGGACGTCGTGTTCGTCTCCGCGACCGCCCTGCCGGACCCGCGGGCGACCATGCGCCGCATCGCCGAGCGCGGCCGCGCCGAAGCGGTCGTCGCCACCGCCGGAGCCGAGGGGGCGTACCTGCTGGCGGACGGCGAGCTGACGCACGTACCCGCCGCCGCCCCGCCCGGACCGGTGGTCGACTCCAACGGCGCGGGCGACGCCTTCGCCGCCGCCTTCCTCTTCGGTCGTCTGGCCGGCGAACCGCCCCGCCGGTGCGCCGAGTTCGGGGCCCTGGCGGGCGCGTACGCGTGCACGGTGCCGGCCACGGAGAGCGCCGCCCTGCCCCACGCCGAGCTGCTGGCACGGGCGGGCGGCCGCTGACCGCGATGGCGTCGCCGGCGTCAGGTCAGACGCAGGTCCTACGTCAGTTCTGCTTGCGTCTCGCAGCGCTGAGGCCGACCACCCCGACGAGGGCGACGATCGCGCCCAGCAGGGTCAGCACGGGGATGCCGCCGATGAGGCCGACGGCCATCACCACCGCCCCGATCAGCGGCACCACCCTCCACACGCCCAGACCCTCGTTGCCGTTCCGTGCAGCAGCCATGACCGCCCCCGCTCTCTTCGCAGTTCCTGCACGGCTTGATACCCACAGCCGCCGTGAATCAGACAGGAGTTCGCGGGTTTCCGGCATCGAGGGCAGAGCAGATGCCGACCGGCGCTCAGTGCGCGTGGACGTCGTTCGTCGCCGCGATCTTCTTCCAGGACTTCGGCTGCGCGGGAGCGGCCGCCGCCCTCGCGGCCGCCGCCGTCCGCGCCGTCGAGGCCGCCGGCTTCGACGGCTGGAACAGCCACGCGTCGAACAGGGCGCCCAGCTGCCTGCCCGAGACCCGCTCGGCGTATCGCACGAAATCGGAGACCGTCGCGTTGCCGTAGGCGTGCTCCCGAGGCCAGCCCTTGAGGACGGCGAAGAAGGAGTCGTCGCCGATCGCGTCGCGCAGCGCCTGCACCGCGAGCGCGCCCCGGTCGTACACGGCGATGTCGAACTGGTTCTGCGGACCCGGATCGCCGGGCTTCACCGTCCAGAACGCGTCGTCGGCCGGATGCGAGGCGTACACGTAGTCCGCGAGCTCACGGGCCGTGCCCTCGTCCTCGTGCTCGGACCACAGCCACTGCGCGTACCGCGCGAAGCCCTCGTTCAGCCAGATGTCCTTCCATCCGGCGACGGACACGAAGTCGCCGTACCACTGGTGGGCCAGTTCGTGCACCACCACCGAGGTGTTGGAACCGCCGGCGAACTGCCGCGGACTGTAGAAGGGCCGGGTCTGAGTCTCCAGGGCGTACCCGGTGGTCGTGTTCGGCACGTACCCGCCGAGCGCGTCGAAGGGGTAGGGCCCGAGGTACCCGCTCAGCCAGTCGGCGATCTCCCCGGTCCGCTCGACGCTCGCCCGCGCCGCGCCCGCGTTGGCGCCCAGATCCCTGCTGTACGCGTTGACGACCGGAATGCCGCTCTCGGTCGTGCCGGTGGTGAGGTCGAACCGGCCGACGGCGAGCGTGGCGAGGTAGGTGGCCTGCGGCTTGCCGGAGCGCCAGTTGAAGCGGGTCCAGCCGGCCCGTGAACTCGTCGACTGCAGCGTGCCGTTGGAGAGCGCCTGCGTGCCGTCGGGCACCTGCACGGACACGTCGTAGGTGGCCTTGTCGAGCGGGTGGTCGTTGCTCGGGAACCACCACCAGGCCGCCTCGGGCTCGTTCGCGCCGATCCCGCCGTCCGGGGTGCGGTGCCAGCTGGTGAAGCCGTACGCCTGCTTCGAGGACGGGACGCCGCGGTAGCGGACCACCACGGTGACCGCGGCCCCCTCGGCCAGCGGCTTCCTCGGCGTGATCTCCAGCTCGTGCTCGCCGGACGTCGCGAACGCCGCCACCGCGCCGTCGACCCTCACCTCGCTCACGTCGAGCAGGAAGTCCAGGTCGAACCGCGACAGTTCCTGCGTGGTCTTCGCCAGGATCGTCGCCGTGCCCTCCAGCTCGTCCGTGGCCGGCTGGTACTTCAGCCGCAGGTCGTAGTGGGAGACGTCGTAGCCGCCGTTGCCGTACGCCGGATAGTAGGGGTCGCCGATGCCCGGGGCGCCGGCGGAGCCGCTCGCGGCCGACGCCGGGATCGCCAGCAGGACGGAGGCGGCGGCGAGTGCGCCGGGCGCGGTGAGTCTGCGGTGCACGTGAACTCCAAGTCGTAGAGGAGCGCAGTCCGTTCGGAGCCTATGGACTCCCTGTGCCTCAGGACCTGCCCGACACCGCTCCTGTCACACGATCGCCATTCGGCCGTCACGAGCCGCCCGCCCCGGCGCGCACGGTCCCGGCGGGCGCGTCGGCGCGCACTTCCCTCACGCTGTGCACCGCCGCCTCATCTGCCCTCTTCTGCACGGGAGTTGACGCGAGTACCGTCCCGCGCATGTGGACACGCATGCGCTTCACGACCTGGAGACCGCTCGCCACCGCCGTCATCACCCTCCTGGTGGCCGCCTTCCTCACCCCGGCCGCGGCCCACGGCGCCCCCCGGGAGAGCCGCCCCGTCTACTCCTATGAGAACGCCGTGCGCGAGGCCGTCTGGGTCGACACCGGACTCGACGCCGACGGCGACGGCCGGCACGACCGCGTCGCCGTCGACATCGTCCGGCCCCGTGAACCCACCGCGCAGGGCCGCAAAGTGCCCGTGATCATGGAAGCCAGCCCCTACTACTCCTGCTGCGGACGCGGCAACGAGAGCCAACTCAAGACCTACGACGCCGAGGGCCGCGTCGTCCGGATGCCGCTGTTCTACGACAACTACTTCGTGCCGCGGGGCTACGCCTTCGTCGGCGTCGACCTGGCCGGAACCAATCGCTCCGACGGCTGCGAGGACGTCGGCGGCCGCGGCGAGGTCCGGTCCGCGAAGGCGGTCGTCGACTGGCTGAACGGCCGCGCCAAGGGCTACACCACCCGCACCGGCGGCACGACCGCCAAGGCGAGCTGGACCAACGGCCGCACCGGCATGATCGGCAAGAGCTGGGACGGCACCATCGCCAACGCCGTCGCCGCGACCGGAGTGAAGGGGCTGCGCACCATCGTCCCCATCGCCGCCATCTCCTCCTGGTACGACTACTACTTCGCCCAGGGCGCGCCCCTCTACGACTCCGGCCCCGACGCCCTCGCCGACTACGTGAGCAGCCCCGACGCCCGCGCCCGGTGCACCGCCGTCCAGCGCCGGCTCGTCGACGGGGCCCCGCGCACCGGCGACCGGACGCCGTTGTGGACCGAGCGCGACTACGTCAAGGACGCGCACAAGGTGCGGGCCAGCGTCTTCCTCGTGCACGGCATGCAGGACCTCAACGTCCGCACCAAGAACTTCGGCCAGTGGTGGGACGCCCTCGCCGAGAACGGCGTGCATCGCAAGATCTGGCTCTCCCAGACCGGCCACGTCGACCCCTTCGACTTCCGTCGCGCCGCCTGGGTCGACACCCTGCACCGCTGGTTCGACCACGAACTGCTCGGCTACGACAACGGCATCGACCGCGAGCCCATGGCCGACGTCGAACGCCACCCCGACCAGTGGGTCACCTCGACGTCCTGGCCGCCGCGCGGCACACAGCCCACGACCCTGCGCCCGGCCCCCGGCGACCGCCCGGGCGTCGGCACGCTGGGCCTGCGAAGGAGCAGCGGCGCCGCGGCCTTCACCGACGACCCGCAGCGCACCGAGACCGACTGGGCCGCACAGGCCGGCGCACCGACGCCCGACAAGGCGGGCTTCCTCACCGGCGCCCTCACCCGGGACCTGCGGCTGTCCGGCTCCTCGAAGGTCACCGTCACCGCCACGCCCACCACCGCGACGGCCCACCTGAGCGCCGTCCTCGTCGACCTCGGACCCGACACGATCCGCGACTACGCGGCGGCCGGCGAGGGGGTCACCACCCTCGCCGACCGCACCTGCTGGGGCGCGAGCACCGCCGGCGACAGCGCCTGCTTCAAGAGGACGAAGGCCGCGACGGTCGACGTCGGCGCCACCGTCGTCAGCCGGGGCTGGGCCGACCTCGGGACCTGGGCCGACCCCGGCAAGGGCGTGCCGCTGACCCCGGGCAGGGCCTACACCATCACCCTGGACCTCGCGGCCACCGACCACGTCGTACCGGCCGGCCACCGCCTCGCGCTGATCGTCGCGGGGACCGACAAGGATCTCATCGACCCGCCCGCCGACCGGCCGACCCTCACGCTGGACCTGGCCCGCACCTCGGCCCGGGTCCCCGTGGTGGGCGGCGCGAAGGCGTTCGCCGCAGCGACGGCGGGATCACGGGCGGCCGGCGCCCCGTACGCCGACCCGCACTCCGCGCCGCACGCCGTTCCGTCGGCCGAGGGAACCGCCGGCCCGCCGAGGAGCGCCGTCCGGATCCCGTGACGGTCCGGCCGCGGGGCGCTTCGGGATCCGGCCGTCGGGCCGGGGAGCGCGCACCGGCGTCCGTGATCCGTCAGGAGGAGGCGGCCAGCGCGGCCGCCTCCTGGGCGCATCCCCAGGCGACGGTGACGCCCGCACCGCCGTGGCCGTAGTTGTGGATCACCGCGCGGCCGTCGGGCAGCGTCTGCCGCTCCAGCCGTACCGCCGGCCGGGCAGGCCGCAGGCCCACCCGGTGCTCCAGGATCCGCGCGCCCGCCACCTCGGGCCGCAGCGCGGCGCACCGCCGCACGATCGCCTCCGCCTCCGCCGGGTCCGGCTCCAGGGACCACACGCCGTCCTCGGCCGTGCCGCCCAGCAGCAGCCGCCCCGGCTGGGGGAAGAGGTAGGCCGTCGCCCCGTCCGGGGCGGTGGAGACCAGCCAGGTCCGCAGCCCCGGGTTCTCCACGACGACCAGCTGCCCGCGCACCGGCCGCACCGTGGGGTCCGCGACCAGGGCACGGGCGCCGAGGCCGGTGCAGTTGACGACGACCGGTGCGTCCACCGCCGTCAGATCGGACACGACCCGCTGCTCGACCGTGCCGCCCGCCCGCAGCAGCCGCTCCCGCAGCCACGGCAGGTGAGCCGCCATGTCGATGAGCGGCAGCCGCGTCCACAGGGCGCTCCCGGCCGGGTGCTCCCGCGCGGTGGCCCGCCGCAGCACGGACAGCCGGCCCGCCGCCCAGCGCTCGACGTCCGCCGGGTCCGCCGGGCTCATGGCCCCCTCGACCAGCCGCACCCCGTTCTCCTCGGGCCGCCCGGCCAGCTCCTCGTACACCTCCAGCGAGCGCAGCGCCCACGCGCGCGCCGACGCCATCGGCTCGATGTGGTACGGCCACCACAGCGCGCCCGCGACAGCCGAGGTGGTCCGCTCCACGGGGTCCCGCGTCCACACCCGGACCCGGCGGCCCCGCTCGGCGAGGACGACCGCCGTCGCCAGCCCGATGACCCCGCCGCCGACCACGACGACCTCGCCGCTCACCTGAGTGCCCACGCGCGGACGGTAACCGATCGGGCCCCGCCGCGGCGACCGGACCGACCGCGTGGACCGGACCGACTCCGGCGGCCGGACACCGGCGTCCCGGCCGGCGCACGCGCACTAGGATCTGCTGTCTGATGACTGCCACTCTCGTCGCCAAGAACCTCGCCGCCGGGCACGGCGACCGCTCCCTCTTCTCCGGGCTCGACCTCGTGGTCGCCCCCGGGGACGTGATCGGGCTGGTCGGCGCCAACGGCGCGGGCAAGTCCACCCTGCTGAAGCTGCTCGCCGGGCTCACCGCGCCCGAGCAGGGCGAGCTCAGGCTGTCCCCGCCGACCGCGACCGTCGGCCATCTTCCCCAGGAACCGGAGCGCCGCCCCGGCGAGAGCGTGCGCGAGTTCCTCGCCCGCCGCACCGGCGTCGCCGAGGCGCAGCGCACGATGGACGAGGCGACCCAGGCCCTGGTCGACGGGGCGCCCGGCGCCGACGACGCCTACGCGACGAGCCTGGAGCGCTGGCTCGACCTCGGCGGCGCCGACCTCGACGAGCGTGCCGAGGAGGTCGCCGACTCGCTGGGGCTCGGCGTGGACCTCGACCAGCCGATGACGTCCCTGTCCGGCGGCCAGGCCGCCCGCGCGGGACTCGCCTCCCTCCTCCTGTCCCGCTACGACGTCTTCCTGCTCGACGAGCCGACCAACGACCTCGACCTGGACGGGCTGGAGCGCCTCGAACGATTCGTGACCGGTCTGCGCGCCGGCACCGTCGTCGTCAGCCACGACCGCGAGTTCCTCACCCGCACGGTCACCAAGGTCCTCGAACTGGACCTGGCGCAGCAGCAGATCAACCTCTACGGCGGCGGCTACGACGCCTATCTGGAGGAGCGGGACGTGTCCCGACGGCATGCCCGCGAGGACTTCGAGGAGTACGCCGACAAGAAGGCCGCCCTCCAGGACCGGGCGCAGACCCAGCGCTCCTGGATGGACAAGGGCGTGAAGAACGCGCGCCGCAAGGCGGGCAACGACAACGACAAGATCGGCCGCAAGTTCCGCAGCGAGGCCAGCGAGAAGCAGGCCGCGAAGGCGCGGCAGACCCAGCGCATGATCGAGCGTCTGGAGGTCGTCGAGGAGCCGCGCAAGGAGTGGGAGCTGCGCATGGAGATCGCGGCCGCCCCGCGCTCCGGAGCGGTGGTCGCCTCGCTGCGCGACGCCCAGGTGCTCCGCGGCGGCTTCACGTTCGGTCCGGTGACGCTGCAGATCGACTGGGCCGACCGGGTCGCGGTGACCGGCGCGAACGGCGCGGGCAAGTCCACCCTCCTCGGGGCGCTGCTCGGCCGGGTCCCGCTGGACGCCGGACACGCGGCCCTGGGTTCGGGCGTCCTGGTCGGCGAGGTCGACCAGGCGCGGGCGCTCTTCCACGGCACGGAGGCGCTGCTGGAGGCCTTCCGCGCCGCCGTCCCCGACACCGAGCCGGTCGAGGTGCGCACCCTGCTCGCCAAGTTCGGCCTGAAGTCGGACCATGTCATGCGCCCGGCGGCGACCCTGTCGCCCGGCGAGCGCACCCGTGCCGCTCTTGCGCTGCTCCAGGGGCGGGGCGTCAACCTCCTGGTCCTCGATGAGCCGACCAACCACCTCGACCTGCCGGCCATCGAACAGCTGGAGTCGGCCCTCGACGCCTACGAGGGCACCCTCCTGCTCGTCACCCACGACCGGCGCATGCTGGACGCGGTCCACGTCACGCGCCGCCTGGAGGTCGCGGACGGCAAGGTGACCGAGCGGTAGCCGCCGGGAGGTCCGTCACCCCAGCCGGGTGGCGATCCCCGGGTAGTCCAGGACGTACCCGTCCGGGTCGAAGACGATGTCGCTGCGGAAGCTCCCCGAGGCGTACCGGACCACCGCGCCGCCGTCCCCGGCCGCTCCGAGACGCGTGTACGTCTGCCACGACGGCCGCACGGTCAGCGCGGGCACCGAGACCCAGGCCATCAGGAACCGGCGCTCGCCCGCCTGCCGGTGCAGCCCGTGCCGCAGCACCGGCATGGTGTTGGTGAGCGGGCACAGGCCCAGGTCGCAGTCGAGGGCCTCCCCGAAGCCGGGGAGGCGCTCCCCGGCGGCCGTCCAGCCGCCCCGTCCGTCGTGCCGCAGGTCGAGGGACCGGGTGCGCGCGGCCGTCTCGACCGTGACCCGCAGCCGGCGGGTCACGAACCCGTCGGCCGCGTCGAGCTCGTAGGACACCCAGTAGGGCTGCGGCGTCGTGCCGACCGCACGCCCCCGGGCCCGTAGCGAGCCGTCGCCCTGCTCGGCCCACGCGGTCTCGTAGCCGCGGCTCGCCGACACGCTCCAGCTGAGGACCCGGGAAGCACCCATGCGGCCACTGTACGAGCGGGCCGGGACCTGGGCGTCCGCCCGCGGTCCCGGCCCGCTCGTATCACCGCGTCGTCAGCGTGTGCCCTTCTTCGGGTCGGCCAGACCCGCCCGGCGCAGTGCGTCCGCCATCGCGCTGTTGGCCGGCGGCGGAGCCTGGCGCGAACCGCCGCCACCGCCGCCGCGCTGCCCGCCCTGCTGCCTCTGCTGCGGCGGTCGCCCGCCGCCGCGCTGCGCACGGCCGCCGCCCGAGGACTGCCCCTGACCGCCCTGCGGGGCCGCCTCGTCGTCGAGCCGGAGCGTCAGCGAGATCCGCTTGCGCGGGATGTCGACGTCGAGCACCTTCACCTTGACGATGTCGCCGGGCTTGACGACGTCCCGGGGGTCCTTGACGAACGTCTTCGACAGCGCGGAGACATGGGCCAGCCCGTCCTGGTGGACGCCGATGTCGATGAACGCCCCGAAGGCCGCCACGTTCGTCACCACGCCCTCCAGGACCATCCCGGAGGCCAGGTCGGAGATCTTCTCGACGCCCTCCTTGAAGGTCGCCGTCTTGAAGGCGGGCCGCGGGTCGCGCCCGGGCTTCTCCAGCTCCCTGAGGATGTCGGTGACGGTCGGCAGCCCGAACGTGTCGTCCACGAAGTCCGTGGGCCGCAGCGAGCGCAGGACGCCCGTGTTGCCGATCAGGGCCGCCACCTCCTGGCCGGAGGTCTTCACCATGCGCCGCACCACCGGGTACGCCTCGGGGTGCACGCTGGAGGAGTCGAGCGGGTCGGAGCCGCCGCGGATCCGCAGGAAGCCGGCGCACTGCTCGTACGCCTTGGGGCCGAGCCGGGCCACCTTCTTCAGCTCGGAGCGGGAGGTGAAGGGCCCGTTGGCGTCCCGGTGCGCCACGATGTTCTCGGCGAGACCCGAGGAGATGCCCGACACCCGCGACAGAAGCGGCGCCGAGGCCGTGTTGACGTCCACGCCGACGCCGTTCACACAGTCCTCCACCACCGCGTCCAGCGAACGCGACAGCTTCACCTCGGACAGGTCGTGCTGGTACTGGCCGACGCCGATCGACTTGGGGTCGATCTTCACCAGCTCGGCGAGCGGGTCCTGGAGCCGGCGGGCGATCGACACGGCGCCGCGCAGCGACACGTCCATGTCGGGCAGCTCCTGGGAGGCGAAGGCGGAGGCCGAGTACACGGACGCGCCCGCCTCGGACACCATCACCTTGGTGAGCTGCAGCTCCGGGTGCTTCGCGATGAGCTCACCGGCCAGCTTGTCGGTCTCGCGGGACGCGGTGCCGTTGCCGATGGCGACCAGGTCGACCGCGTGCTCCTTCGCCAGCCGCGCGAGCTTGGCGATCGCCTCGTCCCACTTGTTCGCCGGGACGTGCGGATAGATCACGTCCGTGGCGACGACCTTGCCGGTCGCGTCGACCACGGCGACCTTCACACCGGTGCGGAAGCCGGGGTCCAGGCCCAGCGTCGCGCGCGTGCCGGCCGGGGCGGCGAGCAGCAGGTCGCGGAGGTTGGCGGCGAAGACGTTCACGGCCTCGTCCTCGGCGGCCGTGCGCAGCCGCAGCCGCAGGTCGATGCCGAGATGGACCAGGATGCGGGTGCGCCACGCCCAGCGGACCGTGTCCGCCAGCCACCTGTCGGCCGGCCGGCCCCGGTCGGCGATGCCGAACCGGGCGGCGACGATGCCCTCGTACGAGGACGGGCCGGGCTGCTCGGAGGGCTCCTCCGGCTCCAGGACGAGGTCGAGGACCTCCTCCTTCTCGCCCCGCAGCATCGCCAGGATCCGGTGCGAGGGCAGCGCGGTGAACGGCTCGGCGAAGTCGAAGTAGTCGGCGAACTTCGCGCCCGCCTCCTGCTTGCCCTCGCGCACCCTGGCCGCCAGCCGCCCACGCGCCCACATGCGTTCGCGCAGCTCGCCGATCAGGTCGGCGTCCTCCGAGAACCGCTCGGTGAGGATCGCCCGCGCGCCGTCCAGCGCGGCCTGCGGGTCGGCGACGCCCTTGCCGGCGTCGACGAACGCGGCGGCGGCCGCGAGCGGGTCGACCGAGGCGTCCCCGAGCAGTCCCTCGGCGAGCGGTTCGAGACCCGCCTCGCGCGCGATCTGCGCCTTGGTGCGCCGCTTGGGCTTGAACGGGAGGTAGACGTCCTCGAGGCGCGCCTTGGTCTGCGCGCCGCGGATCTGCGCCTCGAGGGCGTCGGTGAGCTTGCCCTGCTCGCGGACCGATTCCAGGACCGCCGACCGTCGCTCCTCCAGCTCCCGCAGGTAGCGCAGCCGCTCCTCGAGCGTGCGCAGCTGCGCGTCGTCGAGCATCTCGGTCGCTTCCTTGCGGTAGCGGGCGATGAAGGGCACCGTCGAGCCGCCGTCGAGCAGCTCCACGGCGGCCCTGACCTGCCGCTCCCGTACGCCGAGCTCCTCGGCGATCCTGCCTTCGATGGATCCTGCTTCGATGGACCCGGGTGTCGTCACGATCCCGTACCGCCTTCTCCACTGAGGTTGCGCGGCAATTGTGGCAGGTGGCGCCGACAATCGGGGATCAGGGCGCGGCCATCGGGCCCCCGGCCCGTCTCATTGCGACGTGTTCCAGGTGAAGTGCGGCTCCCGGCGCTGCAGGAACGCGGCGACGCCTTCCGCGGTGTCGCCGTTGCCGCGCGCCTGCGCGCTCCAGTGGGCGTCCCGGTCGGTGCGGCCGTTCGCGAACTCCTTGGCCGCGGCCTGGGTCAGCTGCGAGCGCGACGTCAGCAGGCGGGTGAACTCGCCGACCCGCTCGTCGAGCGCGTCCGCGGGGAGCACCTCGTCGACGAGCCCGGTGCGCAGGGCCCGCCCGGCGTCGATCAATTCGCCGGAGAACAGCAGGTACTTGGCGGTGGCGGGCCCCACCAGGGACACCAGCCGCCGGGTGGCGGAGGACGGGTAGACGATCCCGAGCCGGGCCGGCGTCACCCCGAACAGCGCGCCCTCCTCGGCGAACCGCAGGTCGCAGGCGGCGGCGAGCTGGGCGCCGCCGCCCACGCAGTGCCCCCGCACGGCCGCCAGCGTGGGCTTCGGGAACGCCGCCAGGGCCTCCTCGGCCCGCACGGCCAGCGCCTGCGCCTCGTCCGGCGAGTCCTGCAGGGTGGAGATGTCGGCGCCCGCGCAGAAGGTGCCGCCGGCGCCTGTCAGCACGAGCGCCCGGACGGCGGGGTCGGCGGCCAGGGCGTCCAGCAGCGGGGGCAGCCCCGCCCACATCGCGGCCGTCATGGCATTGCGCTTCGCGGGGTGGTGCAGGACGACGGTGGCGACCGCGTCCGTGACGCCGTGCAGCAGTTCGGGCTCCATGCCCGGATGCTAACCAGCCCGGTCGTTGCCATGATCGGGCCCCCCGACGGGGGCGGCGCCTGTGGTGGGGGCGAAAGGAGCCAAACCGGGAAGAGCGTCGCCGCCGGACCCGTACGACCCGAAGAGGGCGCGAAGGTGGCGTGAACGCGAAAGAAACGGTCCTGCGGTCGCCGCGGTCTCCCGGATGCGGTCGAAAACGCTCGATAATCGCTGACTTCTGTTCAGTCATCCGAAGGGGACCGCCTCGTTGCCAACATTCCGCCTGTGGTGACAATCGAGCGCGAGGGCGGCGACCGGACGATGGACGATCACGGGCGCGGGCCCGACCCACGCCCAGAGGGCGGACCAGGCGCACTTCCCGAGCCCCCCGCGGAGTCCGTGCCGCGCCCGCTGCCCTACGAAGGCGTCTGGCGGTTCACCGCCTCCGCCGTGGACGCCTCGGTCCCGCAGGCCCGGCACGCCGTGCGGGACCTGCTGTACCGCCAGGGGGTGCCGCTCTCCGACGACCTGACCCAGGGGCTCCTGCTGATCGTCTCCGAGCTGGTGACCAACGCCGTCCGGCACGCGGCCCTGCTGTCACCGGTGCTCGCGGTGGAGGTCGCCGTCGGCGCCGAGTGGGTGCGGGTCGCCGTGGAGGACGACCACCCCTACCGCCCGACCGCCCTGGAGGCCGACCACGGCCGTACCGGGGGCCGGGGACTGCTCCTGGTGCGGGAGATCGCCAGGGAGGCGGGCGGGGTGTGCGACGTCGAGCACACGGCGGGCGGCGGCAAGGTCATCTGGGCCGCCCTGCCGCTCAAGCCCGTGCGGACGCGCTGAGTCTCACCAGCCCGCCGAAGGGCCCGTCAGCTCGCGGACCGCGGGCCGTGCCGCGTCCAGGACGGTCATGAACCAGGAGGAGAACGGCTCTTTCGCGTGCCGTTCCGCCAGCTCGGCGGGGGTCACGAAGGCCGTGTCGCCGACCTCGGCCGCCTCCGGCCGCAGCGGGGACTGCACCAGCCCGACGAACAGGTGGTTGTACTCCTGCTCCACCAGGCCCGAGTCCGGGTCCGGGTGGTTGTAGCGGACCGTGCCCGCCTCGGCGAGCAGCGACGGGGAGACGCCCAGCTCCTCGTGGGTGCGCCGGGCGGCCGCCGCGAACGGCGCCTCGTTCGGGTAGGGGTGGCCGCAGCAGGTGTTGGACCACACGCCGGGGGAGTGGTACTTGCCGAGCGCGCGCTGCTGGATCAGCAGCCGGCCCCGCTCGTCGAAGAGGAACACGGAGAACGCGCGGTGCAGCTGCCCCGGGGGCTGATGGGCGGCGAGCTTCTCCGCGGTGCCGATCGTGACGCCGTTCTCGTCGACCAGCTCCAGCAGGATCGCTTCGGCGATCGCGTCCGACGAGTCGTGTGTCGCGGTGGCAGGTGTGATCGGCATACCCATCCTTAGCATCGGTCCTCGCGTCCCAGTCTGCCGCACGCGCCCGGCGCTCCCGGCCCTTCGCGGGAAAGCGCGCATGTCCCGCGCGCGTGTCCCGTTCGGCGCGGCGGGGGACCCCGGAGGTGATCTTGCCCGGCGACGGGTCCGCGGAATCGCTTCGGACGTGTGTCCGAATTCAGGGTGGTGCGGGCAGGGCGCTCAGTGGCAGAGCCGCGCCTCGTGCTCGGCGTGCCCGCTCGGCTCCAGCTGGAAGGTGCAGTGCTCCACGTCGAAATGGTCGCCGAGGCAGCCCTGGAGCTCGTGCAGCATCTTCTCGTGGCCGATGGCGTTCAGCGCCTCCGAGCTCACCACCACGTGCGCCGACAGCACCGGCATGCCGGAGGTGATCGTCCAGGCGTGCAGGTCGTGGACGTCCTCCACCCCGTCCAGGGCGAGGATGTGGGACCGCACCTCGGCCATGTCGACGTCCTTGGGGGCCGACTCCAGCAGCACGTCGAGCGTCTCGCGCAGCAGTTTCACGGTCCGCGGCACGATCATCAGGCCGATGACCAGCGAGGCGATCGGGTCGGCGGTCTGCCAGCCGGTGGTCAGGATCACCGCCGCCGAGATCAGCACCGCCACCGAGCCCAGCGCGTCGGCGGCCACCTCCAGGAACGCCCCGCGCACGTTCAGGCTCTCCGCCCGGCCGCGCATCAGCAGGGTCAGCGAGACCATGTTCGCCGCCAGACCGATCGCGCCGAACCAGATCATCAGGGCGCCCTCGGTGGCGGCCGGCGTGAAGAACCGCTGGACCGCCTCGTACAGGACGTAGCCGCCGACCCCGAGCAGCAGCAGACAGTTGGCGAGGGCGGCCAGGATCTCGGCGCGGGCGAGCCCGAAGGTGCGCTTCGCGCTCGGCGGCCGGGCCGCGAAGTGGATGGCGAGCAGCGCCATGCCCAGACCCAGCGCGTCCGTCGCCATGTGCGCCGCGTCCGCGACCAGCGCCAGGGAGTCCGCGAGCACCCCGCCGACGATCTCCACCACCATCACGCCGAGCGTGATCGCCAGAGCGCCGCGCAGCCTGCCGCGGTACGCCGCCGCGGCCGTGCCGGTGGGCGGCACGTGCGTGTGCGTGTGGCCGTGGTCGTGCCCAGCCCCCATGGATACAGCCTTCCTGTGGTCCGTGCGTGTGCTGCCCGGGCTCACAGTCAACTACGGGTGGGGGGTATCCGGCAACGCGGCACTGAACACCGTTGTCATGTGCCCTGACCTGCGGAAACGAAGCGGCAGGTCAGGACAGCTCCACCGGTGTCAGGGGCGGTGCAGCCGCCAGCCCTGCCACGCCGACTCGACCATCTCCCGCACCCCCAGCCGGGCCGTCCAGCCCAGCTCGCGGGCGGCCAGCCCCGCCGCGGCGACGGCGCGCGGCGCGTCCCCGGGCCTGCGCCCCTCGACGAGGGCCGGGCGGGCGTCCCCGGTGACCTCGCCGATGAGGGTGACCAACTCGCGCACCGACACGCCCTCGCCCCGGCCGATGTTGACCGTCAGGTCGCCCGTCGCGTCCGGCGCGCTCAGCCGCCGGGCCGCCGCGAGATGGGCCTCCGCCAGGTCCGCCACGTGGATGTAGTCCCGCACGCACGTGCCGTCCGGCGTGGGGTAGTCGGCGCCGAAGATCCGCGGCGCCTCGCCGCGGGTGAGCCGGTCGAAGACCATCGGGACCACGTTGAAGATCCCGGTGTCGGCCAGCTCGGGCGCCGCCGCCCCGGCCACGTTGAAGTAGCGCAGACACGTCGTCGCGATGCCGTGCGCCTGTCCCGCCGCCCGCACCAGCCACTCCCCGGCGAGCTTGGTCTCGCCGTACGGGTTCACCGGCGCGCACGGGGTGTCCTCGGTGATGAGGTCCACATCGGGATTGCCGTAGACGGCCGCGGAGGAGGAGAACAGGAACCGCCGGACCCCGGCCTCGGCGACCGCCTCGAGCAGCGTCGCCAGACCGCCCACGTTGTCCCGGTAGTAGCGGGTGGGATGCGCCACCGACTCGCCGACCTGCTTGTGCGCGGCCAGGTGCACCACACCGGTCACGGCGTGCTCCGCGAGGGTCTTCCTGACCAGGTCGGCGTCGAGCGCCGAGCCTCTGACGAGCGGGACGTCCGCCCCGAGCCGGGCGGTGACGCCGGACGAGAGGTCGTCCAGCACGACGGCCCTTTCCCCGGCCCCCGTCACGGCCCGCGCCACATGTGCCCCAATGTATCCGGCTCCGCCGGTGATCAGCCACGTCATGCCTGTGACCCTATGCCGACCGCGGTGAAGGCCCGGGCTCCGGGCGATGTCCCGGGCGTCGGCGCCGGGGCCGCGGTTTGTCGGCCGGGCCGCCGATCACCCATGATGATCTCGGCGAGGGCCGGTTCCACCGGGGGACGGTGGCGCCGGGGACCGTGTCGGCCGTGCCGCAACGGGCGGTGAACGCGGCCTTCCCGGCATCCGATAGCCTCTGCCGACATGCCGCCCGCCTGGTGCGGCGCCGGTGAGGTCGCCGGTGCAGCCAAGGGGCGCCCCCCATCGTTCATGACCGGCGTGAACCGCGCCGGACCCAGGGAGTGAGTTCGGTTGTCGACCGCCATCCTCACCGGCTCGCCGGTCCCCGGATCGTCGATCGAAGGCGACCTGCGGTCCCTCGGCTTCGACGTCCTGACCGCCTCCGACGCCGGTGACGCCGAGACACTCCTCGCCGCCGTCCCCGGCGACCAGCGCGTCGCCGTCGTGGACGCCCGTTTCGTCGGCCACGAGCACGCGCTGCGCCTCGGGCTCACCGATCCCCGCTTCCCGCTGGCCGCCATCCCGGGCGCGCTGACCGCGCAACCCGCCGGCCGGCAGGCCCTGACCCGCGCGATGGCCCGCGAGAACTCCGCGAGCGGCGGCACCCTGCTGGCCGTCGAGAGCCTCGCCGACCGCGTGGTCGCCGCCCTCGACGCCGACGGCGCCGGCGTGCACCGGCCCGACCTGGGCAGTCTGGTCGCGCAGGTCCCCGTCGACCCGCAGACCCGCAACGAGGCGCGGCAGGCCGTGGCCGCCCTGGACGACGAGGCGGTGCGCCTGAAGTCGGCGGTCAAGGCCCGCGACGGGTTCTTCACCACCTACTTCATCAGCCCCTACTCCCGCTACATCGCCCGCTGGTGCGCCCGCCGCGGCCTCACCCCGAACCAGGTCACGACCGCCTCGCTGATCACCGCGCTGATCGCGGCGGGCTGCGCGGCCACCGGCACCCGCGGCGGGTTCGTCGCGGCCGGCGTCCTGCTGATCGCCTCGTTCGTCCTGGACTGCACCGACGGCCAGCTCGCCCGCTACTCCCTGCAGTACTCCACCCTGGGCGCCTGGCTCGACGCCACCTTCGACCGGGCCAAGGAGTACGCCTACTACGCGGGCCTCGCCCTGGGAGCGGCCCGCGGCGGCGACGACGTGTGGGCTCTCGCGCTCGGCGCGATGGTCCTGCAGACCTGCCGGCACGTCGTGGACTTCTCCTTCAACGAGGCCAACCACGACGCCACCGCCAACACCAGCCCGACCGCGGCCCTCTCCGACAAGCTCGACAGCGTCGGCTGGACGGTCTGGGTGCGGCGGATGATAGTCCTGCCCATCGGCGAACGATGGGCCATGATCGCCGTGCTGACCGCGGCCACCACCCCCCGCATCACCTTCTACGCGCTGCTGATCGGCTGTGCCTTCGCGGCGACCTACACCACGGCGGGCCGCGTCCTGCGCTCGCTGACCCGCAAGGCCAGGCGGACGGACCGGGCGGCGCAGGCGCTGGCGGACCTCGCGGACAGCGGGCCGCTGACCGAGGCGCTGGTCCGCCTCCTTCCCGGCAAGCCCCGCCGCACGGCGCCCCTCAGCGCCGCCGTCGGCGCCGTCCTGGTCACCCTCGGGGCCTGGATGTGGGGGCCGAGCTGGTGGGTCGTCCTGATGGCCGGCGCGTACGTGCTGGCGTCCGCCGAGGCCGTCGCCCATCCCCTCAAGGGCGCCCTCGACTGGCTGATCCCCCCGCTGTTCCGCGCCGCCGAGTACGGCACGGTCCTGATCCTCGCGGCCCGCGCCGACGTGGACGGAGCGCTTCCCGCGGCTTTCGGGCTGGTCGCCGCCGTCGCCTACCATCACTACGACACGGTGTACCGCATCCGCGGCGACGCCGGAGCGCCGCCGGCCTGGCTGGTGCGCACCGTCGGGGGGCAGGAGGGGCGGACGCTGCTCGTGGCCGTGCTGGCCGCGCTGCTCACCGCTTCGCAGTTCACGGTCGCGCTCACGGTCCTCGCCGTGGTCGTCGCCGTGCTGGTGCTCGTCGAGAGCATCCGCTTCTGGGTGGCCGCCCACAAGGGCGGCGCTCCCGCCGTACACGACGAAGGAGAACCCGCATGATCGGCCTCGTGCTGGCGGCCGGCGCCGGACGGCGTCTGCGCCCCTACACCGACAGCCTGCCCAAGGCGCTGGTGCCGGTGGGGCCCGCGGGCATAGAAGGCGAGCCCACGGTCCTGGACCTGACGCTCGGCAACTTCGCCGAGATCGGGCTGACCGAGGTCGCGGTCATCGTCGGCTACCGCAAGGAGGCCGTGTACGCGCGCAAGGCTGCGCTGGAGGCGAAGTACGGCCTCAGGCTCACCCTCATCGACAACGACAAGGCCGAGGAGTGGAACAACGCCTACTCCCTGTGGTGCGGCCGTGACGCCCTCAAGGACGGCGTGATCCTCGCCAACGGCGACACCGTGCACCCGGTCTCCGTCGAGAAGACGCTGCTCGCCGCCCGCGGCGAGGGCAAGAAGATCATCCTCGCGCTGGACACCGTGAAGTCCCTCGCCGACGAGGAGATGAAGGTCGTCGTCGACCCCGAGCGGGGCATGACGAAGATCACCAAGCTGATGGACCCGGCCGAGGCCACCGGCGAGTACATCGGCGTCACCCTCATCGAGGGCGACGCGGCCCCCGAACTGGCCGACGCCCTCAAGACCGTGTGGGAGACCGACCCGCAGCAGTTCTACGAGCACGGCTACCAGGAGCTCGTGCGCCGCGGCTTCCGGATCGACGTGGCGCCGATCGGCGACGTCAAGTGGGTCGAGATCGACAACCACGACGACCTCGCCCGCGGACGGGAGATCGCGTGCCAGTACTGACCCGGCTGATCCCCTCGCCGGTCGTCGTCGACATCCGCCCGGGCGCCCTGGACGACCTGGTCGGGGTCCTCGCCGACGAGCGCATCTCGCACTCCGGCAAGCTCGCGATCGCCGTCAGCGGCGGCTCGGGCGCCCGGCTGCGCGAGCGCCTCACCCCGGCCCTGCCCGGCGCCACCTGGTACGAGGTGGGCGGCGGCACCCTCGACGACGCCGTCCAGCTGGCCGGCGACATAAAGGCCGGCCACTACGACGCCGTCGTGGGCCTGGGCGGCGGCAAGATCATCGACTGCGCCAAGTTCGCCGCGGCGCGGGTGGGCCTGCCGCTGGTCGCCGTGCCGACGAACCTCGCGCACGACGGCCTGTGCTCGCCGGTCGCCACCCTCGACAACGACGCGGGGCGCGGCTCCTACGGCGTGCCGAACCCGATCGCGGTCGTCATCGACCTGGACGTCATCCTCGAGGCGCCGGTGCGGTTCGTGCGCGCCGGCATCGGCGACGCGGTGTCCAACATCTCGGCGATCGCCGACTGGGAGCTCGCCCACCGCGTCAAGGGCGAGAAGATCGACGGCCTCGCCGCCGCCATCGCCCGCCAGGCCGGCGAGGCCGTGCTGCGCCACCCCGGCGGCATCGCGGACACCGGCTTCCTCCAGGTGCTGGCCGAGGCGCTGGTGCTCAGCGGCATCGCGATGTCGGTCTCGGGCGACTCCCGCCCCTCCTCCGGCGCGTGCCACGAGATCAACCACGCCTTCGACCTGCTCTTCCCCCGGCGGGCCGCCGCCCACGGGGAGCAGTGCGGACTCGGCGCGGCCTTCGCGATGTACCTGCGCGGAGCCCACGAGGAGTCGGCCGAGATGGCCCGGGTGCTGCGGCGGCACGGACTGCCCGTCCTGCCGGAGGAGATCGGCTTCACGGTGGACGAGTTCGTCCGCGTCGTGGGGTTCGCTCCCGAGACCAGGCCCGGCCGCTACACGATCCTCGAACACCTCGACCTCAAGCCCGACCAGATCAAGGACGTCTACACCGAATATGTCAAGGCCATCGGTAGCTGAACTCAGACCGGTCGTCCACCCCCCGGGGGTGAAGGACCGGCGCAGCGGTGAGCACTGGATGGGACGCCTCTACATGCGTGAGGTGTCCCTGCGGGTGGACCGCTACCTGGTGAACACCAGGGTCACGCCCAACCAGCTCACGTATCTGATGACCGTCTTCGGGGTGCTCGCGGCCCCGGCCCTGCTGGTGCCGGGGATCCTGGGCGCCGTGCTCGGCGTCGTCTGCGTCCAGATGTACCTGCTGCTGGACTGCGTGGACGGCGAGATCGCGCGCTGGAAGAAGCAGTACTCGCTGGCCGGGGTCTACCTGGACCGGGTCGGCGCGTACCTGACCGACGCGGCGGTGCTCGTCGGCTTCGGTCTGCGCGCCGCCGACCTGTGGGGCAGCGGGCGCATCGACTGGCTGTGGGCCTTCCTCGGCACGCTGGCCGCGCTCGGCGCGATCCTGATCAAGGCGGAGACCGACCTCGTCGGCGTGGCACGTCACCAGGGCGGGCTGCCGCCGGTCAAGGAGGCGGCGTCCGAGCCGCGCTCCTCCGGTATGGCGCTGGCCCGCCGGGCGGCCTCGGCGCTCCAGTTCCACCGGCTGATCCTCGGCATCGAGGCGTCCCTGCTCATCCTGGTCCTGGCCGTGGCCGACCAGGTGCGCGGCGACCTGTTCTTCACCCGGCTCGGCGTGGCCGTGCTGGCCGGCATCGCGCTCCTGCAGACGCTGCTGCACCTGGTGTCCATCCTCGCCTCGAGCAGGCTCAAGTGAGCGCCGCGACGAAGGTCGGCGCGGTCGTCATCACCATGGGCAACCGCCCCGACGAGCTGCGGGCCCTGCTCGACTCGGTGGCCGGGCAGGACGGCGACCGGGTGGAGGTGGTCGTGGTCGGCAACGGCGCGCCCGTCCCGGACGTCCCCGAGGGCGTCCGGACGATCGAGCTGCCCGAGAACCTCGGCATCCCCGGCGGCCGTAACGTCGGCATCGAGGCCTTCGGGCCCGGCGGCAGCGACGTCGACGTCCTGCTGTTCCTGGACGACGACGGCCTGCTGGCCCGCACGGACACGGCCGAGCTGTGCCGCCGGGCCTTCGACGCGGATCCGGAACTGGGCATCATCAGCTTCCGGATCGCCGACCCGGACACCGGCGTCACCCAGCGCCGCCACGTGCCCCGGCTGCGGGCCTCCGACCCGATGCGCTCGTCCCGGGTCACCACCTTCCTCGGCGGCGCGAACGCCGTCCGCACGAAGGTGCTCGCGCAGGTCGGCGGCCTGCCCGGCGAGTTCTTCTACGCGCACGAGGAGACCGACCTCGCGTGGCGGGCGCTCGACGCGGGCTGGATGATCGACTACCGGTCGGACATGGTGCTGCACCACCCGACCACCGCGCCCTCGCGGCACGCGGTGTACCACCGCATGGTGGCCCGCAACCGGGTGTGGCTGGCCCGCCGGAACCTTCCCGCCCTGCTGGTCCCGGTCTACCTCGGGGTCTGGATGCTGCTCACGCTGCTGCGCCGACCCTCGGCGCCGGCACTGAAGGCGTGGTTCGGCGGCTTCCGGGAGGGATGGAGCACTCCCTGCGGGCCGCGCAGGCCCATGAAGTGGCGTACGGTGTGGCGGCTGACCCGACTGGGCCGGCCTCCGGTGATCTGACAAGCTCGTCCCTGAGGGCCCCGGGACGTACCGCGGGCCCCCGGCTCATGCGCCCCCTCGGGGCTGCGCATCCCGAAGACGAAGGTTTCCTACCTGTGAGTGAGACAACGCATGACGTCGGAGTCGCCGTGAGCGCGCTTCCGTCGCCCGACGAGGGCCTCACGGCGGCGCAGCTGGCAGCCAGGTACGGGCTGGCCGTGAGCGGCGCCCGGCCTCCGCTGCGGGAGTACGTCCGCCAGCTGTGGGGGCGCCGTCACTTCATCCTGGCGTTCTCCCGGGCGAAGCTGGCCGCGCAGTACAGCCAGGCCAAGCTGGGCCAACTGTGGCAGGTGGCCACGCCCTTGCTGAACGCGGCCGTGTACTTCATGATCTTCGGCCTCCTCCTCAACGCCAGCCGCGGGATGCCGAAGGACGTGTACATCCCCTTCCTGGTCACGGGCGTCTTCGTGTTCACCTTCACGCAGACCTCCGTGATGAGCGGCGTCCGGGCGATCTCCGGCAACCTCGGCCTGGTGCGCGCGCTGCACTTCCCGCGCGCCTCGCTGCCGATCTCCTTCGCGCTGCAGCAGCTCCAGCAACTGCTGTACTCGATGCTGGTGCTGTTCGCCGTGGTGATCGGCATGGGCAGCTACCCGGACCTGTCCTGGACGCTCATCGTCCCGGTGCTGGTCCTGCAGTTCTGCTTCAACACCGGCCTGGCGCTGGTGTTCGCGCGGGCCGGCGCCAAGACCCCCGACCTCGCGCAGCTGATGCCGTTCGTGATGCGGACGTGGATGTACGCCTCCGGCGTGATGTTCTCCATCCCCGTCTTCCTCGCGGACAAGCCGCAGTGGGTGGCGAACGTGCTCCAGTGGAACCCCGCGGCCATCTACATGGACCTCATGCGCTTCGCGCTCATCGAGGAGTACGGCGCGGAGAACCTGCCCGACCACGTGTGGGCGGTCGCGGGCGGCTGGGCGGTCGTCATGGCCGTCGGCGGGTTCGTGTACTTCTGGAAGGCGGAGGAGAGGTACGGCCGTGGTTGATCCGCTTCCGGAGGACCGGGCGGGACGCAGGGTCCCGACGGTCATCGCCGACGAGGTCCACATCGTCTACCGCGTCAACGGCGCCAAGAGCGGGAAGGGCAGCGCCACCGCCGCCCTCAGCCGTATCGTCAAGCGCGGCGAGGAGCGCGGTGTGCGCAAGGTGCACGCGGTGCGCGGCGTCTCCTTCGTCGCCCACCGCGGCGAGGCCATCGGCCTGATCGGCTCCAACGGCTCGGGCAAGTCCACGCTGCTGCGCGCGATCGCCGGACTGCTGCCGCCGGAGAGCGGCAAGGTCTACACCGACGGACAGCCCTCGCTGCTCGGCGTCAACGCCGCGATGATGAACGACCTCACCGGCGAACGCAACGTCACCCTGGGCGGTCTGGCCATGGGCATGTCCCGTGAGGAGATCAAGGCGCGCTACCAGGGGATCGTCGACTTCTCGGGCATCAACGAGAAGGGCGACTTCATCAGCCTGCCGATGCGCACCTACTCCTCCGGCATGCAGGCCCGGCTGCGGTTCTCCATCGCCGCGGCCAAGGACCACGACGTCCTGATGATCGACGAGGCCCTCGCCACCGGCGACGCCAAGTTCCGCAGGCGCTCCGAGGCGCGGGTGCGCGAGCTGCGCGAGCAGGCCGGCACGGTGTTCCTGGTCAGCCACAGCAACCAGTCGATCAGGGACACCTGCGACCGGGTGCTCTGGCTGGAGCGCGGTGAACTGCGCCTGGACGGCCCGACCGAAGAGGTGCTGCGGGAGTACGAGAAGTTCTCGGGCAAGTAGGCCGTGCGAGCCGGGGCCCCGCCGGAACTGTCCGGCGGGGCCCCGCGTCTGCAAAGGAAGCGTCAACTCCGGCCCGCGCCAGGAATCTTGACGCCAATCGGTGTGTTGTTGTGATGTGCAGAACACCCCCTGCGTACCCCGCTGCGTTGTACAACGTAAGCTGGACCGGTCCCGAAACGCGTCAAGTGGGGCGATAACGCTCAGCGCCCATGGTCGAAGCCTCGCGCCGACGTGCGGGCGGCGTGTCCGAAATAGTGTGTATTGGGTCGGCAGTGTAGAACGGGAGATGTGACGGCATTGGCTACGGAAACTCCCCAGCTCAGCGCAGGCCGCGCCGTTTCCGCAGCGGGCGGCCGGGGATGACGGCGTCCGCCGCGCCACGCACCGGCGACCCGGTGGACGGCACGCTGGACAAGGCCGCGCACGAGAACTTCCCCGTGGCCCCCTTCTTCCTGCCCCGGGTCTGGCGCGACGACCTCATGGCGGTGTACGGCTTCGCCCGTCTCGTCGACGACATCGGCGACGGAGACCTGGCGCCGGGCGGCGCCGACGCCCGGCTGCTCGGCGTGGCGGCCGCCGACGCGGCGGACCGCATGGTCCTGCTGGACGCCTTCGAGGCCGATCTGCTGCGGGTCTTCGACGGCACGCCCCGGCACCCCCTGCTGCGCCGCCTTCAGCCGGCCGTGCGTCGCCGCGCGCTCGGCCCGCAGCCCTTCCTCGGCCTGATCGCCGCCAACCGGCAGGACCAGCTCGTCACCCGCTACGAGACGTACGACGACCTCCTCGCCTACTGCGAGCTGTCCGCCAATCCCGTGGGCCGCCTGGTCCTCGCCGTCACCGGCTCCTCGAGCCCCGAGCGCATCCGCCTCTCCGACGCGATCTGCACCGCACTGCAGATCGTCGAACACCTGCAGGACGTGACCGAGGACCTCGGCCGCGACCGTGTCTACCTGCCCGCCGCGGACATGAAGCGCTTTCACGTCCAGGAAGCGGACCTCGCAGAGCCCACCGCGGGCGCGTCGGTGCGCGCGCTGGTCGCGTACGAGGCGCAACGCGCCCGTGATCTCCTGAATGAAGGCGCCCCCCTGGTGGGTAGCGTCCACGGCAGGCTGAGACTGCTGCTCGCGGGATTCGTGGCGGGAGGAAGGGCCGCGATCGAAGCGATCGCCGCCGCCGAATACGACGTACTTCCCGGCCCGCCCAAGCCCGGCAAGCTCCGGTTGCTGCGCGAGGTGGGCGTGACCTTGCGAGGAGAGGGGTGATCCGGACCGTGGAGTCGTCTGTGTCTGTGCACGCGTCCGCACCGGTACTCGCCGCCTACGGCTACTGCGAGACCGTCACCGGACAGCAGGCCCGCAACTTCGCGTACGGGATCCGGCTGCTGCCCACGCCCGAACGCCGCGCGATGTCGGCGCTGTACGCCTTCTCGCGCCGCGTCGACGACATCGGCGACGGCGCGCTGGACGGCGACGTCAAGACCGCCCGGCTCGAGGACACCCGGGCGCTGCTCACCCGCATCCGTGCGGGCGAGATCGAGGAGGACGACACCGACCCCGTCGCGGTCGCCCTCGCGCACACCGCCCGGGTCTTCCCGGTCCCGCTGGGCGGCCTGGACGAGCTGATCGACGGCGTGCTGATGGACGTGCGCGGCGAGACGTACGAGACCTGGGACGACCTGAAGGTGTACTGCCGCTGTGTGGCGGGCGCCATCGGACGGCTCTCCCTCGGCGTGTTCGGCACCCAGCCGGGGGCGCGCGGCGTCGAACGCGCGCCAGAGTACGCCGACACGCTCGGCCTCGCACTCCAGCTCACGAACATCCTCAGAGACGTCCGCGAGGACGCGGCGGGCGGCCGGACCTATCTGCCCGCCGACGACCTCGCCAAGTTCGGCTGCTCGGCCGGGTTCGACGGGCCGAAGCCGCCGGAGGGCTCCGACTTCGCGGGTCTCGTCCACTTCGAGGTGCGGAGGGCCCGCACTCTGTTCGCCGAGGGCTACCGGCTGCTGCCGATGCTCGACCGGCGCAGCGGCGCCTGCGTCGCCGCCATGGCCGGCATCTACCGCAGGCTCCTCGACCGCATCGAGCGCGACCCCGAGGCCGTGCTGCGCGGGCGCGTCTCGCTGCCCGGCCGGGAGAAGGCCTATGTCGCCGTGCGCGGCCTGTCGGGCCTGGACGCCCGGCACGCGTCGCGACGGAGCGTCAGGAGGCACGTCTGATGGACGTGCCGGGCGACGACGTGGACCACGGTGACGCCACCGGGGAAAAGCGGTGCGCAACCCTCCGGTGCGGCGCGGCGTCCCTGACTGCGACGGCCTGCGGTGCAGCATTCAAGCACCAGGGCCGGCCTGCACGGGAGGGTGCACGATGAACGACGAGCAACTGGCGGACGCCGCGCGGGCGCACGAGCCCTCTGGGCGCACCGCCGTCGTCGTCGGAGGCGGGCTGGCCGGGGTCACCGCCGCGCTCGCGCTCGCCGACGAGGGCGTGCGCGTCACCCTGCTCGAGAGCCGGCCCCGGCTCGGCGGCCTCGCCTTCTCCTTCCGGCGCGGCGAGCTGACCGTCGACAACGGACAGCACGTCTACCTGCGCTGCTGCACCGCCTACCGGTGGTTCCTCGACCGCATCGGCGGCAGCAGGCTGGCACCGCTGCAGAATCGTCTCGACGTGCCCGTCGTCGACGTCGACAAGCCCGAGGGGCGGCGGCTCGGCAGACTGCGCCGTGACGCGCTGCCGGTGCCCCTGCATCTGGGGCGCAGCCTCGCCGCCTATCCGCACCTCTCGCTCGCCGAACGCGCCGGGGTGGGCCGCGCCGCGCTGGCCCTGCAGCGGCTCGACCTCGCCGATCCGGCGCTGGACGCCCAGGACTTCGGCAGCTGGCTGACCGCGCACGGACAGTCGGCGCGCGCCGTCGAGGCCCTGTGGGACCTGGTCGGGGTCGCCACCCTGAACGCGGTCGCGGGCGACTGCTCGCTGGGGCTCGCCGCGATGGTGTTCAAGACCGGGCTGCTGTCCGAACCCGGCGCGGCCGACATCGGCTGGGCGCACGTCCCGCTCGGCGAGCTGCACGACCGGCTGGCCCGCAAGGCGCTCGACTCCGCGGGCGTGCGCACCGAGGTCCGTGCCCGCGTCACCTCGCTCGCCCCCGACGACGACGGGACCTGGCGTGTGCAGGTTCCCGGCGAGACGCTCCGCACCGACGCCGTCGTGCTCGCCGTACCGCAGCGCGAGGCCTACGACCTGCTGCCCGACGGGGCCCTCCACGACGCCGGGCGACTGCTCGAGATCGGCACCGCGCCGATCCTCAACGTGCACGTCGTCTACGACCGCAAGGTGCTCGACGCACCGTTCCTCGCGGCCCTCGGCACCCCCGTGCAGTGGGTGTTCGACCGCACCCACGCCTCGGGACTGGGACAGGGCCAATACCTCGCCCTCTCCCAGTCCGCCGCACAGGACGAGATCGACGAGCCCGTCGCTGCCCTGCGCGAGCGCTATCTGCCCGAGCTGCGACGGCTGCTGCCGGGCACGCGCGGCGCCGAGGTCAGGGACTTCTTCGTGACCAGGGAGCGCACCGCCACGTTCGCCCCCGCCCCCGGCGTCGGGCGGCTGCGTCCCGGCGCCCGCACCGAAGCACCCGGCCTGTACCTGGCCGGAGCGTGGACCGCCACCGGGTGGCCCGCGACCATGGAGAGTGCGGTCCGCAGCGGCGTGAACGCGGCGGACGCCGCGCTCTGCGCCCTGGGCCGGCCCCGACCCCGCCGTCTTCTCTCCTTCGAGGAGGCGGCCCACTGCATCGTCCCGGGGGGCGACCCCCGCACCCCCGGCCGAAAGCCGGAGGGAACCGGCGTGCCCCTGCGAGGTGGGACCCGGTGACGTTCGATCAGCACGGCTCGGCACACCCCCGCACCCCCTCCGGTACCGCGACAAGAGGAGAATCTGTGCCCACTGTGCCCCCGGCCACGTCGGCCGCCCGGCGGACCGCGGTGGACGTGACCGCGCTCCTGGAGCGCGGCCGCACCCTTGCCACACCGGTGCTGCGGGCGGCCGTCGACCGTCTGGCGCCGCCCATGGACACGGTCGCCGCCTACCACTTCGGCTGGATCGACGCCCAGGGCAACCCGACCGACGGCGACGGCGGCAAGGCGGTGCGTCCCGCGCTCGCCGTGCTCTCCGCGGAGGTCGCCGGCGCCGCTCCCGAGGTCGGCGTCCCCGGCGCGGTCGCCGTGGAGCTGGTCCACAACTTCTCGCTCCTGCACGACGACCTGATGGACGGCGACGAGCAGCGCCGGCACCGCGACACCGTCTGGAAGGTGCACGGCCCCGCCCAGGCCATCCTGGTCGGCGACGCCCTGTTCGCCCTCGCCAACGAGATCCTGCTGGAACTCGGTACCGTCGAGGCGGGCCGCGCCACGCGACGGCTGACCACCGCCACCCGCGCCCTCATCGACGGCCAGGCCCAGGACATCTCCTACGAACACCGCGACCGGGTCACCGTGGAGGAGTGCCTGGAGATGGAGGGCAACAAGACCGGCGCCCTGCTGGCCTGCGCCAGCTCCATCGGCGCGGTGCTCGGCGGCGCCGACGAGCGCACCGCGGACACCCTGGAGAAGTACGGCCACCACCTCGGCCTCGCCTTCCAGGCCGTCGACGACCTCCTCGGCATCTGGGGCGACCCGGAGGCCACCGGCAAGCAGACCTGGAGCGACCTGCGCCAGCGCAAGAAGTCGCTGCCCGTGGTGGCCGCCCTCGCCGCGGGCGGCCCCGCCTCCGAGCGGCTCGGCGAGATCCTCGCCGCGGACGCCAAGAGCAGCGACTTCGACAACTTCTCCGAGGAGGAGTTCGCGGCCAGGGCCGCCCTGATCGAGGAGGCCGGCGGCCGTGAGTGGACCGCCGGGGAGGCGCGCCGGCAGCACGCCGTCGCCATCGAGGCCCTGAACGCCGTGGACATGCCCGAGCCGGTGCGGGAGCGGTTCACGGCGCTCGCCGACTTCGTCGTCGTACGAAAGAGATGATCACTATCGGTCGAATAGCCCTCGCGTAGTCGCCGGCCGGTGTGCGAGGAGAGAGAGCACCGGCCGACGGCGGACCCACAGCAGACGCAACGAGATGCACACTGCACGAAGGGGAAGCCATGACAGCGACGACCGACGGAAGCACCGGGGCGGCCCTGCCGCCCCGCGCTGCCGCGGCCAGCGAAACCGCCCTCACCATCCCCGTGGCGGCCGGGGTACAAGAAGCCGCCGCACGCGCCACCCAACGCGCCACCGACTTCCTGCTCGCCCGGCAGGACGCCGAGGGCTGGTGGAAGGGCGACCTCGAGACGAACGTCACGATGGACGCCGAGGATCTGCTCCTCCGCCAGTTCCTGGGCATCCGCGACGAGGCGACCACCCGGGCCACCGCGCTCTTCGTCCGCGGCGAGCAGCGCGAGGACGGCACCTGGGCCACCTTCTACGGCGGCCCGCCCGACCTCTCCGCCACCGTCGAGGCGTACGTCGCGCTGCGGCTGGCCGGCGACGAGCCCGACGCGCCCCACATGGCCCGGGCCTCCGCCTGGATCCGCGGCCAGGGGGGCATCGCGGCAGCCCGGGTCTTCACCCGCATCTGGCTGGCCCTGTTCGGCTGGTGGAAGTGGGAGGACCTGCCCGAACTGCCGCCCGAGCTCCTGTTCTTCCCCAAATGGTTTCCGCTGAGCATCTACAACTTCGGCTGCTGGGCCCGCCAGACGATCGTGCCGCTCACGGTCGTCTCGGCGAAGCGCCCGGTGCGTCCGGCGCCGTTCCCGCTGGACGAGCTGCACACCGACCCCGCGAACCCCGCTCCGCCCCGGCCCCTCGCCCCCGTGAACAGTTGGGACGGTCTCTTTCAGCGGCTCGACAAGGTGGTGCGCGGCTACCGGACGGTCGCGGTGCGCAGGCTGCGCAGGGCGGCCCTGAACTCCGCCGCCCGGTGGATCGTCGAGCGCCAGGAGAACGACGGCTGCTGGGGCGGGATCCAGCCGCCCGCCGTCTACTCGGTCATCGCTCTGCACCTGCTCGGCTACGACCTCGGGCACCCTGTGATGCGGGCCGGGCTGCGGTCGCTCGACCGTTACGCCGTGTGGCGCGAGGACGGCGCCCGGATGATCGAGGCCTGCCAGTCGCCGGTGTGGGACACCTGCCTGGCGACCATCGCACTGGCCGACGCGGGAGTGCCCGCAGACCATCCGCAACTGGTCAAGGCCGCCGACTGGATGCTCGGCGAGCAGGTCGTGCGCCCCGGCGACTGGTCGGTGCGGAGGCCTCAACTACCGCCCGGGGGATGGGCGTTCGAGTTCCACAACGACAACTACCCGGACATCGACGACACCGCCGAGGTGGTCCTCGCCCTGCGCCGGGTCGCGCACCACGACCCGGAGCGGATGGACCGGGCCGTCGCGCGCGGTGTGCGGTGGAACCTCGGGATGCAGTCGAAGAACGGCGCGTGGGGCGCGTTCGACGTCGACAACACCAGCCCGTTCCCCAACCGGCTGCCGTTCTGCGACTTCGGGGAGGTGATCGATCCGCCGTCCGCCGACGTCACCGCCCACGTGGTCGAGATGCTGGCCGTCGAGGGCCTCTCACACGACCCGCGCACCCGGCGCGGCGTCGCCTGGCTGCTGGCCGAACAGGAGCCGGAGGGTTCGTGGTTCGGGCGCTGGGGCGTCAACTACATCTACGGGACGGGGTCGGTGGTTCCCGCGCTCACCGCGGCCGGGGTGTCCCCGCGGCATCCCGCGATCCGCCGGGCGGTGGCCTGGCTGGAGCGGGTGCAGAACGACGACGGCGGCTGGGGCGAGGACCTGAGGTCCTACCGGGACCCCGTCCGCTGGAGCGGCCGGGGGGCCTCGACGGCCTCGCAGACCGCCTGGGCCCTGATGGCGCTGCTGGCAGCGGGGGAGCGGGACTCCACGGCCGTCGAACGCGGTGTCGCCTGGCTGGCGGCGACCCAGCGGGAGGACGGCTCCTGGGACGAGCCGTACTTCACCGGCACCGGCTTCCCCTGGGACTTCTCGATCAACTACCACCTCTACCGGCAGGTCTTCCCGCTGACCGCCCTGGGCCGGTACCTGCACGGAGAGCCCTTCAGCAAGAAGCCCGCCCCGCACGCGGTGCCCGCCGAGGCCGAGGGGAGCTGATGAACGCACAGCCCGCCCCGGCCCCGCTGCTGATCGCCTGCGCGCTCGGCATCGAGCACCTCGCCCTGCGCCTGGGCGACCGCAGCGGGGCGGACGGGCCGGTCACCGTGCTGCGCACGGGCATGGGTCCCAGAGCGGCGGAACGCTCGGTCACCCGGGTGCTGGCCGACCCGGTGCTCGGCGGCGCGGTCGTGCTGGCCACCGGCTTCTGCGCGGGTCTCGCCCCCGGCATGCACCCCGGCGACCTCGTCGTCGCCGAGGAGACCCGGGACCCGCGCGGGCGGGTGCCCTGTGTCGGCGCCGACCTGCTGGTCAAGGAGCTCGTGCGCCTCCTGCCGGGGCGCACCGTGCACACCGGCCCGCTCACCGGCTCCGACCACGTGGTGCGCGGGCACGAGCGGGCCGACCTGCGCGCGACGGGCGCGATCGCGGTCGACATGGAGTCGGCGTCCACGCTCCTGAGCGCCGTGCGCGCCGATCCGCGCCCGGTTGCGGCCGTACGGGTGGTCGTGGACGCTCCTGAACATGAACTCGTCCGGATCGGCACGGTACGCGGTGGAATATCGGCTTTCCGCGTTCTTCGTTCCGTCCTGCCTGCATTTTTCGAATGGCACCGTAATGTTCTGCTCCCCCGGAGGTGAGCCACATGGCCATGCCGCTGCGCCAGTCCATCAAGGTCGCTACATACCTGGCCGAACAGAAGCTCCGTAAGCGGGACAAGTTCCCGCTCATCGTCGAGCTGGAACCCCTCTTCGCCTGCAACCTCAAGTGCGAGGGCTGCGGCAAGATCCAGCACCCGGCGGGAGTGCTCAAACAGCGCATGCCGGTCGCCCAGGCCGTCGGAGCGGTGCTGGAGTCCGGTGCGCCGATGGTTTCCATCGCGGGCGGCGAGCCCCTGATGCACCCTCAGATCGACGAGATCGTCCGGCAGTTGGTCGCGAAGAGGAAGTACGTCTTCCTCTGCACCAACGCCATGCTGCTGCGCAAGAAGATGGACAAGTTCACGCCCTCGCCCTACTTCGCCTTCGCCGTGCACATCGACGGCCTGCGGGAGCGGCACGACGAGTCGGTGGCCAAGGAGGGCGTCTTCGACGAGGCGGTGGCGGCCATCAAGGAGGCCAAGCGGCGCGGCTTCCGGGTGACGACCAACTCGACCTTCTTCAACACCGACACCCCGCAGACCATCGTCGAGGTACTCAACTTCCTCAACGACGACCTCAAGGTCGACGAGATGATGATCTCGCCGGCCTACGCCTACGAGAAGGCGCCCGACCAGGAGCACTTCCTGGGGGTGGAGCAGACCCGCGAACTGTTCAAGAAGGCGTTCTCGGGCGGCAACCGGCGTCGCTGGCGGCTCAACCACTCGCCGCTCTTCCTCGACTTCCTCGAGGGCAAGGTCGACTTCCCGTGCACCGCGTGGGCCATCCCGAACTACTCGCTGTTCGGCTGGCAGCGGCCCTGCTACCTGATGAGCGACGGATACGTGCCGACGTACCGCGAGCTCATCGAGGAGACCGACTGGGACCGGTACGGCCGCGGGAAGGACCCGCGCTGCGCCAACTGCATGGCGCACTGCGGTTACGAGCCGACCGCGGTCCTCGCCACCATGGGATCGCTGAAGGAGTCCCTGCGCGCGATGCGCGAGACCGTCAACGGAAACCGGGAGTGAGGCGGTGACCGCCGTCAGCCTGGGCCTGCCCGGGATGCCGGCCCGGCCGGTGGCGTCGCGCCGCAGGAGCCGGCAGATCCAGGTCGGCTCCGTGGCGGTGGGCGGAGACGCCCCGGTGTCGGTGCAGTCGATGACGACGACGCGTACGTCGG